>JAQGKC010000322.1 GCA_028290305.1 Bradyrhizobium sp. | reverse complement strand
GCTTCCGGTTGGCCCCGACCGGAACGACCTGCGGCAGTGGGCGATGGGCCTGCTTTGGCTGCACCGAAACGGCATGGATGCCCTTGTCGAGGGCCGGATGGGAGCAATGGCCCCATTAAGCCACGCGCCCTCGGAGGAAAACTCTGGTTCGGTCACGGCCTCGAGCTCGCGAAATCAGCCTGGTCGCGTCGGTCAGGTAGCCAGATATCGACCAATTACCCCGCCTTGACCAGATCGATCTGCTCGTGGAGCCGAACACATACATTGTCGCCAGCGCCTCATGACCGGCGTCGGAGGAACTGCACAACGCATCATCGACAGCACGCAAACGTCGGCTTCGGCACCTGGACCCTTCGCTACAAGAAGTTCCGGCGGAACGAATCCGCCGGACAAGTCCAGGGAGACACCCTATAAGGCCTATGCGCCTATAAGGCCTGTGCGCGTCAACAATGGCTGGCGCTATCCGTAGGCAGGCAGAAGGCGGCGCCCTGCCCCGTCATGTTTCATTTCGTTCATAGCGCTCTCGGGCAATTTCGCCCCCAGTCCGGGTCGCGCGCTGATCTCGGAAGTGATATTGCAGCACGCCAAAAATCACGGCTGCCAAAAGTACAAAGGCTTCCACGCCGTAGACGATCTCCAGACCCATCGTACACCTCCGTATATCAGACCCGTGTTGCTCTTCGCTCTGTTCGAAGCGTAAACGCCGCAGACAAACAATGCGGCGCAGCGCCAAGCCGAGCGGACTTGTCCCCGTCCTCCGTCCGTCTGTGCGAGGCCCCAACACAGCAAGAGAACGAAGGGTTCCTAATAGGAAGAACGGACGGGACTTCTGCGGCTTAGTTTCTGGTCTCGCATTCAAGGAGCCGGGAATGGGACGGACGGGTTCATCTCAGGTAAAGCGCCGTGATCCACCCCTCTCGCAACGGCATGCAACAGAGGGATCAGAACTGTCTCGGGGAATCCCGAGTCGAAAATGCCGGCAATCATGCCGGCATTTCCTTTCGTCGAGAAACCGTCAGCGACCACCCGGTTGCTTCCCGGTGTTGTTATTGGTGCCCGGACCGACATTGCCCTCGCTGGACGAATTGCCGACGCTGTTCCGGTGGGACATGCCGCTGGTCGTACCTTTTTTCATGGTCGGATGTTGCTGTCTCGTCGCGCCTGGGCCGACATTGCCTTCGCTCGAAGCGCCGGGGGCCGGCTGAGACTGTGCGAACGCGCCACCGGTCGATAAGGCCAACACGCACGCCGAAGCTAGAAGGATCTTTTTCATGACTGTCTCCTGATGTTGAGAATGCTTCAACCGACGCTATCCAAAAGGGTTCCTCGCAGTTCCCCAAAGACGCATAGTTGAGCTCGCAGTGCTTCATCCAGCATCGCGCGGTGCTATTTTGCCCGCTTCGTCAGCGCGGCCTCTCCCTCTTCACGCCCCGGCACACTGACATGGACCTCGTGGCCTTGGCGGATCGCCAGAGAGGCTGCAGCCACGGCAGATTCGAATGCCGATTCTTTGGTGGCATATCCGGAGTTGACATTTCCGTCGTGCAACACGCCCCATTGGTCGTCAACGGGGATGATCGCGTATTGAGCCAATCCCATCGGGTCAACCTCCGACTTTGTCAGGCTAAGTGTGCGGCCGGACGCTCTTATCGCTCTCGGGCATCTTATCGCGGCCCTGGTCGCCATTATCATCGCGGCCACCCGATGTTGACGTTCCGCTTCCGCTCGGGCTTGGCTTCATGGCGCTTCCCGTAGTTGGAGAGGTACCCGGCGTCGCCGAACTGGCTGCGGGATCACCTGTTGTTGAGCCACGCCCACTGGGTGCTCCGCTTTGCGCAACAGCAAGACTGCTGCAAACCGTAAGGGCCAATGCGAGCGAGATGATTTTGCGTTTCATCCGTTTATCCTCGGTCAATGCGTATCGGTTTCGTGCCATTTCTCCAGGTCCGGCGGCGGTCCGCCAGGGCGTTGGTCGCTTTCGGGATTGCCTTTCCATGGTTTGTCGGTTTGCTTGTGCGAGCCCTGGTCGGTCTGGCGGCGGGGGTCATCAAGCGGTGTCTCCTTGCTCATCGCGCATCTCCTTCAGGATTTGATCTCGTCGCGGCCGTGGACCTGGGCTGGCGGCGCCGTTGCCTCGACGGCGGTGAAAGGCTCCAGAATGCGATAGCTGTGTTCCGCTTCCGCAGGCACCAGCCAAGAGTCGCCCGCCTCCAGCCTGATGATCTGACCTTCAAGATTGAGTTCGGCACGTCCGGCGATCACATAACCCACGGTTTCGTAGTCCCGGCGATCGGGTTCATTCGCCTGCGGCTGTTCATTGTCCCACAGCCGCATCGAAAGCCGCTTGCCGGAAACGAGATAGATCTGCCCCATTGTCCCCCGGGGAGCCGTTTGTCGCGAAACCTTCTTGACCGTGCTGTCGCTCATGCTCCCGCTCCGCGCTGCTTGCCGATCCAATTCAACTGGACGCCGCGGTGCTTTGTTCCTAGCGGCGAATAGGAACCCCCGACTGTTCCTTGCGTTTTCGCCGGACCAGCGCCCTCTTGCAGGTAGCGACGTCGAACGAAGGACCAAACTGTAATTCGGACAGCACATGAACGGGCTCAAACGACGATGGATGTGCGCGGGGATGTTTTCGCCGGCAAAAAGCGAACTTCCTACCCGAAACACTCAGGCGAACGCCGACCGATCCCCTCAACAAACGAACAGGCCATAACGCCAACGATTGACGGCCACCCCTGCGAAGATGCGCGCCGGCAAACGTCCGAAGAGTCGGACGTTTGCATCTAGAAATTTCCGCAAGCCCAAATAACCGAGCGGACCTGTGAGGCATCCATGGCCAATTACAAGACTTCTGAATCCAAGACTTCCGAATCCAAGACTTCCGACACGCTTAAACCAGCTCGCATGGTCGACGCTACGATTCAGCGCGGCAGCGGCGGCGAAACCCACCAAGTCGCCGATGCCGACGTGCCGGTGCTCACCACCCAGCAGGGTGTTCCCATTGCCGACGACCAGAACAGCCTCAAGATCGGCCCTCGGGGCCCCACTCTGCTCGAGGATTTTCATTTCAGAGAAAAGATCTTTCATTTCGACCACGAGCGGATTCCCGAGCGGGTCGTCCATGCGCGCGGCTTCGGCGCCCACGGATTTTTCGAAACCTACGAGTCGCTCGCCGATGTGACCAAGGCAGACATCTTCCAGCGTGCCGGCGAGAAAACGCCTGCTTTTGTGAGGTTTTCGACGGTTGCCGGCAACAAGGGCTCGTCCGATCTCGCGCGCGACGTTCGCGGCTTTGCCGTCAAGTTTTATACCCGGGAGGGAAACTGGGACATCGTCGGCAATAACATCCCGGTATTCTTCATTCAGGATGCCATCAAGTTCCCTGACTTGATCCATGCCGCCAAGCAGGAGCCCGACCGCGGATTTCCTCAAGCCCAGACTGCACATGACAACTTCTGGGATTTCATCTCGCTGATGCCGGAATCGATCCACATGGCGCTTTGGATCATGTCGGACCGAACCATCCCGCGGTCATTCCGCTTTATGGAAGGCTTCGGTGTTCACACCTTCCGCCTCATTAGCGCTGAAGGCAAATCGACTTATGTGAAGTTTCACTGGAAGCCCAAATTCGGCATGCAATCCGTGGTGTGGAACGAAGCCGTCAAGCTCAACGGCGCCGATCCTGACTTTCATCGTCGCGATCTCTGGGACGCAATCCAGTCTGGCAATTACCCCGAATGGGAGCTCGGACTCCAGCTGTTTGACGACAAGTTCGCCGACGCGTTCGAATTCGACGTTCTCGATGCCACCAAGATTATTCCGGAAGAACGCATTCCAATCCGGCGCGTTGGCCGGCTGGTGCTGGATCGAACAGTTGACAACTTCTTCGCGGAGACCGAACAAGTGGCCTTTCACACCGGCAATATCGTGCCAGGGGTCGACTTCACCAACGATCCGCTGCTCCAGGGTCGCAACTTCTCCTATCTTGATACGCAGCTGAAAAGGCTCGGCGGGCCCAATTTCACTCATCTGCCGATCAATGCGCCCAAATGCCCGTTTCAGACCTTCCAGCAGGATGGTCACATGGCATTCATCAATCCTAAGGGTCGGGCCAATTACGAGCCGAACTCCTGGGGTGGAATGGCGGGTGGCCCACGCGAAGCTCCGGCCCGCGGATATCATTCCTTTCCCGCCGAGGAGAGCGGCCCCGCGCAGCGCGTCCGTGGCGAACTCTTCGCCGACCACTACAGTCAGGCGCGGCAGTTCTATGTCAGTCAGACGCCCATCGAGCAAACACACATCAAGGACGCCTTTACGTTTGAGCTGAGCAAAGTCGAGACACCTGCGATCCGATCCCGCGTCCTGTCGCATCTGCGTAACGTCGACCAGGAGTTGGCCGCCGGAGTCGCCCGCGGCCTCGGCATCGACGTGCCCGCTGCTGCGCAACCGGCGCGCGCGGTCATCGAAGATCTGCCGCCTTCACCGGCGCTGAGCATCATTCAAAATGGTCCGAAGGACTTTAAGGGGCGTAAGCTCGGCATTTTGGTCAGCGACGGCACCGATGCCCGTTTACTGGATGCAGTTCAAAAGGCCGTGGAAGACGCGGGCGCAATAAGCGAAATCGTGGCACCAAGGGTCGGCGGCTTCAAGACGAGCAGTGCGGAAGTTCGTCCGGCCAAGCAGAAGATCAATGGTGGTCCTTCAGTGCTCTACGATGCGGTGGCCATACTGGTGTCGGCCGAGGGTGCCAAGTTGCTGAACGCTGAAGCGACGGCCCGAGATTTTGTCGCCGACGCTTTCGCTCATGCAAAGTTCATCGGCTACGTTGAAGCCGCTAAGCCTCTGCTCGATAAAGCCGGCGTAACGGCGGACGGCGGATGTTTTGCGCTCAGCGGGCCATCAGATGCAAAACGCTTCATCGACGTTTGCGGCAAGCTACGGTTTTGGGAACGCGAGAAATCCATGCACGCGGTCTGAGCGGCCCCCGGGCGTCTGGGTTGCGGTAGCCGATGCTTGATCGGCGGGACAAGGCTCGCGTCCGACCATTCGCGAACTGGTGGACCGGCTTAGAGGTTCCACGGGCTGTTCCGGCAAACAGCGACCGGGAGGACAAGCCGATTTCGTTCGCTGCCGCTCAAGCGGCGCGAGATCGGCCGCTACATCGAGGCAGAGACTTTGGAACTGTTCCGCGGCACGAACATTGCTTCTCTGAACAGTGGGCAAGGGCGGGTATCCAGGAGGCATGGCATGGCAACCCAGATCGTGATGGACCACACCGGCGACACCCGGCACTACTTCGACGCCAACGACGCACAAGCGTTGGCGAAAGCAGAAAAGCGTTT
>JAQGKC010000262.1 GCA_028290305.1 Bradyrhizobium sp. | reverse complement strand
GAAGCGGTTGTAACAAGTGGTGCGGGGACCGTAGTTCTCCGGCAAGTCGCGCCATGGCGCCCCTGAACGCAAGACCCAAAAGATGCCATTGAGCACGCGACGGTCATTTACGCGCCGAACGCCGCGCAGCATCGGCTTGATGGCTGTCCATTCGTAATCGCTGAGTTCGTAGCGCATGATTCGCCTCCGGTTTCGGAGCTTGAATCACGTCTCGGGCCGCGCCATCAACCGACAACGCCCCGCGGCCGTGCTGCTAATGCTCTGAATTTGCTTCCGCTTTCGGCGGCATAGCGGACTTGGTCGGGCTTGCTGTTGGCGCGAATAACCCGAGCAGAAGTCATGTGCTCAGCCTGACAGCCACCATCCATTGGGCCGGCGTGAAAGTAGGCCAGCAGTCCGCCCGGCCCATCCCGAGCCAATGGAGGGCTTGTCCCACAACTGAGGAGCCCGCTCACCATGACGACGATGGCAAGACGGTGGTTCGTCGAAACGGTTGATCGCTCGCCTCGATCAATCGGCATCATCGGCGCCTCATGCTTATGTGTCCGGCGACGCCGCACGCCGCAAGAATCGCTATTGACTTACGATCGTAATTTAATATTATGATCGTAATGGCATTGAGCTGCGGCACCCATTCGCGGCAGCGAAATGCCGTGTCTCAGCTCTTTGCGAGGATTTCATGGACGACACGACCGCCACTTCACGCCACATCGCATCGCAAGAAACCACGGATCTCACCTCGCTGGGCCTCGCAGCCGCTGCGGCAGCGGTTCGTAACGGCGACATCACGTCGGAAGCCTACACTACGGCGCTTCTGCAGCGCGCCCGAGCGCTTGCCGAGCTCAACGCCTTCATCACCATCGACGAGGCCGCCGTGCTAGCGGCCGCGAGGGACGCGGACAAAGCACGTGCGGCCGGATCGGCAGCTCTGCTACTAGGCGTGCCGCTCGGGGTGAAGGACAGCTATTTGACGAAAGGGCTGCCTACGAGCCTAGGTCTCGACGGTCTCGCTCACTTCGTGCCGCGCGAAGACGCGGACGCTGTCCGCGCCATTAAGGGTGCGGGCGCTTTGGTCTTCGGCAAGAACAACCTCGTCGAGATGTCCTACGGCTTGACCGGTCACAACGCACGTTACGGCCAGGTGAAGAATCCGCACGCCCGAGATCGCGTGTCGGGCGGCTCATCGAGCGGCTCCGCCGCATCCGTGGCCGCCGGGATCGTGCCCGCCTCCTTGGGCGGCGATACGGTCGGGTCGATCCGGGTGCCTGCATCGCTCGTTGGTGTGGTAGGGTTCAAGCCAACCACCGGACGTTGGCCGCGCAGCGGCGTTGCACCGATCTCCCACACTCTCGACACGACGGGCGCATTCGCCCGAAGCGTCGAGGACTGCATTCTGGTGGATCAGGTCGTGACCGGCGAACAGACTGCGGAGCCTTTCGACGGCGAATCCGACCTGAAGGGAGCCCGACTGGCCTTCGCACCGCGGCAGTTTCTGGATCTGGTGGACTCGGAAGTCGAGGCCCGTTTCCGCGAGGTGGTTCGCTTGCTGAAGAACGCCGGTGCCGAGGTCGTTGAGATAGATCTTGGCGACGATTTCAATGCCCTGATCCAAACCGCGACATGGGGCATCTTCGCTCATGAGACAATGGGCGCGATCTCGGAATTCCTTCGCCTCCACGACATTCCGACCACGTTCGAGGCAATTTACGAGGGCCTCAAGCCCCAGCTTCGCCAGGCTTGGGGGCACATAGTACTGCCGGGCGGTGCAGGCGCTACCTCGGCAGATGCCTATCAGACGGCGCTCAACGTGAGCCGCCCGGAAATCCAGCGTCGCCTCAACAAGGCGTTCGTCACCCAGGGGGTGCTGGCCATCCTGCAACCGACGACGCCCTGCACGGCGCCTTTGATCGAGGAGCAGGCGAGCTTCCAGATCGCCGGCCGGGAAGTCAGCAACCTCGCTTTGGCGAACCACACCGTGTCAGCGAGCAGCGTGGGTCTGCCGGGTATCAGCCTTCCTGTGGGCCTGTCCCGCGCGGACCTTCCGATCGGCCTTGAGCTGGACGCCCCCTTGGGGAGCGACCGGGCGCTTCTTGACCTTGCCCGCCGGATCGAGGGCGTCTTGGGCACCCAGTCGACTACGATCTGACATTTTGGCCCCTTTCCGTTGAGAAGGGGCCAACTCCGAACAACGACAACCGATTAGAGGATCAACAGATGGCCAATGCACTGTACTCAACGCGTACCATTCCTGTCGAGCACGTCACCATCAGCTCATCAAAGCCTTTCGAGGACGTTCGAGCCAAGCTCGCGACCTTGGCGCCCCGCATCGACGACGGGATATTCACTCTCCTGCAATACGGTGAAAGCGCGCGCGCACTTCGAGAGTTGGAGGCATGTCCGCCGCTCACCATTTTCGGTCAGCGTGACCACGGGGCGCTGCTAGCTATTGCTGGGCTGACGCGCCGATCCACCCAGTACGATATCGGAAATCCGCTCACCGCATCCAAGATGACCCGCCATCAACTGTCGGCGGGGCTCTATGCGCCCATCCGCGTCCTACTGCGCGAGGATGACGATGGCGGTGTCGCGTTTGAATATGATCGACCAGCATCCGTTTTCGGTCAGTTTGGCAGCGATAATGTCGATGCAGTAGCCCAGCGGCTTGATCGCGACCTCCAAGCCTTGTTGGAAGCGGCTGCAGCCTAACTGCTGCGGGATATTAGTGGAGTGGAGAGAAGATGCGTTTCGAGAAAGGTCATAAGGCAGCGACGCGACGGCACATCGTCGATGTGGCGTCGCATTGCGTGCGCCGAGACGGCATCTCCGCCGCCGGGATCGCCGGGATCATGGGCGAGGCCGGCCTGACCAAAGGGGCATTCTCTCCACACTTTGAGTCCAAGGATGCGCTCGTTCGCGAGGCGATAGCGAGCGCGCTCGGCGACCAGCAACATCGCCTCGATGAAGATCAGCGGAGGGGCCTAGACCTTGAGGGCGCGATCCGGAGATACCTGAACCGCGCGCACCTCGAAGACCAGGCGGGCGGGTGCCCCTCGGCGGCGTTGCTCCCCGAAATCGCCCGCCAGCCCCTGTCTACCCGGCAAGACTACGAGAGTGGGCTGCGAAGCTACGTTTCGACTCTCGCCGCACTGCTTCCTGGCGCCGATTCTGCAGCGAACGGCCGCCGCGCGACGGCCATCTTCGGCCTCATGGTGGGCACCCTCCAGTTCGCACGGGCCGTGCCCGACGTTGCCCAGGCGGAGCAGATCCTGGAAGGCGGCGTTGAGGCCGCGTTGCACTTGGCACGAGTTCCATCTTCCTAGACTAGGAAGGACGGAGGGGCTCAGTTTGGACATCCTTATGGGCCCGGATCACCGAGGTCAGCTTCTGGCCCACCGCGTCATTTAGCTGCGCTGCAGAATTTGGTCGCTATTGGTGCATAGCCGACTCTGGCAAGCCGTCCGCCCGGCATATTTATGGGTTCACGACCTAGAACCATCCTGGAACGAAAACGCTGCATTTATGCATCCGTATCGGAGATGGGCGTCGGCGTTTCTGATCGTGACATCAGTTCTCGTGGTCACGGAAAATACCATCTATGCTCAGTCATCTGGTCGTGAGGCGGGGACTCAGTTCAATATTCCGTCGCAACCGCTCGAGGTGGCGCTGGATGCTTATGGCGCGGCGAGCCGCTTGCAAGTCCTCTATGAAACCGCGCTGACGTCTGGCCGACGATCGACCGAAGTGAAAGGCGTGTACACTCAGGAAGCGGCTTTGCGGCTGCTTCTTTCGGGGACAGGTCTCGATTTCGACTACACCGAAGAGCGGGCGTTTACACTGGTGCCAGCGGGGCCGCGTTCGCGGGCAGGACTGAATCGCCAAATCGCGGATTTCAATCAATTTCTTGGCAGTGTTCAGGTGGGAGTCATGGCTGCCGTTGTGCCGCCGGCCTGAGACGCGGCCGGGTGCGTTCAGGCTTGCCATGCAGTTCTGGATCGGCAGTTCGGGCAGGCTCGAAAATCCAGGCTTGCTGAACTCGACCGGGACAGTCTCGCGCGATACGGCGATCACCGATGTGCTGACGCATGTAGCTTTCGACGAAGCGCCGCCTGCCGGCCTGCCGCAGCCCGTCACCATGGTTCTGAGAGCCGGCCCGCCGAGTGGAGAGGACGAGTGCGTGGGGATGAGACACTGATGGTCGTTTCCCGCAAACCGAGTTGGTGGAATCCGGCACCAACGGCGCGCCCGTAGCATGAGCGGGAAGGACGACGAAGCAAGTTGGACGGCGCTCCGGCAATTGCTGGTTGAGAGGTACGATGACCTCCGGCAGCGATTGACTCGTCGCCTCGGGTCCGCCGACGCCGCGCATCCACCACAAGAGCTATATCGTCGGCCAGGACGCGATCGCCACACTGTTCCCGACAACCGATGCGAACGGCAATCCGATTACCTATTCGGGCACCATCACGTTGTTCGGGCCTTCGGGCATCCATACCGTATCCGGCGGAGCGATCCAGACGCTGACGCCCGGCGGCGAAACCCTCCTCGGCGTCGAAGGCGCAAATCCACCGGGGACGCCGGCCTGCTGACTCAAGGCTCGGGAGATATCGACCTCTATTCGCTGGGCAGCATCCTGCTCGGCGAAAGCCGCATCATGACGACCTTCGGAGGCAACATTATCGCCTGGTCGGCGCAGGGCGACATCAACGCCGGCCGCGGTTCGAAGACACGGTCGTGCTGACGCCGCCGCAGCGGGTCTACGACATCTACGGCAATGTGTCGCTGTCGCCGCAAGTCCCTTCGACCGGCGCCGACATCGCCACACTCAATCCTATTCCGGAAGTGCCGCCTGGCAACATCGACCTGATCGCACCGCTTGGTACCATTGACGCGGGTGAAGCCGGCATCCGCGTCTCCGGGAACATCAACCTTGCCGCACTGCAAATCGTCAATGCCGCCAACATCACGGTGCAGGGCACCTCGCCCGGAATTCCGACTGTGCAGGCGCCGAACATCAGCGGGGCGCTGTCGACATCGAATGCGACCGCAGCCACCCCAGCAAACGGGGCTACCCACCCTGACCAACAACAATGACCGGCCCTCGATCATCATCGTCGAGGTGCTGGGCTATGGCGGCGGCGAGGATGGTAACCCGGAGCCTCGCCGGGAAGATGATCAGCGGCGCAAGCTCAGGAACCAGCAGAGCTACGATCCAAACAGTCGCCTTCAAGTTATTGGTCTCGGCGCCCTCACTGATGAGCAGAAGCAGCAATTGCTCGAATCCGAGCAGCGTAAACTCATCGGACGGTGACGAAATAGCAGGCGCTGTTTCGGACGTCGGCGGGCAAGGCAGGGACTGATTCGATTTCGAACCTGTGACCCCGGGTAAGAGTAACTATGCCGCCAGCCTAGGAATTGTGCTTTCAACCAATCGCAACAATCGGTTGTTGCATGCGCTCGATTTGAACCCAACTGCAGTTTGCTGCTGGCGGTCTGTTGCCGGTTCGAGGCCTGCCCGCCTCACCGATAAAATCGAGCTTGGCAGGGCGTCATAATGAGGCGGACGATTGGGGCGCGCCTCTTATCTTCTCTTTGGATACAGGGTGTGACGGGGTTGGCAACGCGCCGAAAACATTGCGTGTGAGAATGGACAAAATGCGAACTGTTGTGCCAGTTTTGTCAGCTGACACATGCTTTCTCGGTCTGTTCCATCCGAAATAGCTGAAATGCTGAAACCGGCGATCGAACGAAAACGTGAATTTATGCTGGTTTTTAAAGTGCTTCTGCGCTGGAGAACTGGTGCTGCCAGACAGGATTGAACTGTCGACCTCTCCATTACCAATGGAGTGCTCTACCACTGAGCTACGGCAGCATGCCGGGAGGCGGGAATCAGCCAAAAAGGCTCCTACAAGGCGGCCGATCCTTGCCACAAGGCCCCCTCTCGCGCAAGCGCGGGACCGGCCTGCGACCCATCAAAAAGGGCGCAATCAGCGCGGAGCGGCAGCAGCCTCCTTCAGCCGGCTCAGTTGCGGGCCAATTCGGTTCCCCATTTCCTCCCCCAGCGCCTGCAGGGCCTTGATGGGGCGGACCATGACCTCGAACTCGATCATTTCGCCAGCGTCATTGAATTTGATGAGATCGATGCCTTTGAGCTGCCATTTACCGATATTGGCGCCAAATTCCAGCGCGGCGTCATGAGAGCCTGCGACAAACGTCCGGTGGTAGCGAAAATTCTCGAAAATCTGCACCACCGTCGTCAGCACCAGCAAGGTCGCGGGGCGTCCGGGAATCGGCGATTGCACGAACGGAGAGCGAAACACAATATGTTCGGCAAGCAAGGGCTGCAGCAGGCTCTGATCGCCTGATGCGACAAAGCGATGCCAGCCGTCCAAAGTCCGTTGCGGCAAAGGCGCCAGCGCGTGAATTTCGCCCATCGATCTGTTCTCCCGGTGATATCGTTTAAGATGCGACGCATGCGAATGGGTTCACGATGAAGGATGAGAACGACAAACGCGAGAGGCAAGCCCTGGTCGTCGCGAAGAATCCGAAGCCAAGAAAGGATTCAAGACAAGATCGGCTGAAGCTGGCATTGCGCGAAAATCTCAAGCGGCGAAAATCGCAGGCGAGGGGACGAAGCGATCCGGCGACCGCACCTTCCAATGGCGACGAGGTCTCGCCATATGACGGGAGCGGAAAAAAGCCGGGCGAATAGCCGGGTTTGCTTCGCGGCGGGTTTGTTTAGAGAGATGTGAGGATGTGAGATCGAGATGGGTGTGGATACCACGGAAGGAAACAAGGCGAAGAGCAGCGCACCAACGGCGTCGGCATTCCCGCGCCACGAGCAGACCTTTCCTCCGCTGACGTCGCAGGAGATCGCGCGCATACGCCGGTTCGGCGAGATCAGTCGTTACAAGGACGGCGAAAAGCTGTTCGAGACCGGCAAGCCCGGACCTGGCATGTTCGTCATATTGTCCGGCCATGTCGCAATCACCCAGCGCGACGGCCTTGGCCACGTCACGCCGGTGATCGACCAGGGACCGGGTCAATTTCTCGCCGAAATCGGTCAACTTTCGGGCCGCGTCGCACTGGTTGACGGCCACGCTGAAGGCGATGTCGAAACCCTGTTGGTTCCACCGGAGCGATTGCGGGCGCTCTTGGTCGCTGAAGCCGATCTCGGTGAGCGCATCATGCGGGCGCTTATTCTTCGCCGGGTCAATTTGATCCAGGCCGGCGCCGGCGGCCCGGTGCTGATCGGACCGGCTAATTCGCGCGGCGTCATCCGCCTGCGGGGATTTCTCACCCGCAACGGCAATCCGCATCATCTGCTCGACCCGGCCACGGATCACGATGCCGCCGAACTGATTGCGCGTTATTCGCCCTCGCCAACCGATTGGCCGCTGGTGGTGACCCCTGATGGCACCGTGCTTCGCAATCCCAGCGAATCCGAACTTGCCCGTGCGATGGGTATGATACGCGCGCTCGCCAAGGATAAGGTCTACGACGTCGCCGTCGTGGGCAGCGGTCCCGCTGGATTGTCGACCGCGGTCTATGCGGCGTCAGAGGGGCTTAGCGTTGCGGTGTGCGACGCGCGGTCGTTCGGAGGGCAAGCCGGCGCCAGCGCGCGCATTGAGAATTATTTGGGCTTTCCGACCGGAATCTCCGGGCTGGCGCTGACTGCACGCGCCTTCAACCAGGCGCAAAAATTCGGCGCCGACATCATGATTCCGGTCGCGGTAACGTCGCTTGATTGTTCGCGCGAGGACGGTGCCCTTGGGCTGAAGCTCGACGATGGCGATGTGCTGCGTGCGAAATCGGTCGTGGTGGCGAGCGGCGCGCGTTACCGGCGTCCCGAGATCACAAACCTTGCCGATTTCGAAGGCCGCGGCGTCTGGTACTGGGCGTCTCCGATCGAGGCGCGGCTATGTTCGGAACAGGATGTGGTGCTGGTCGGCGGCGGCAACTCCGCCGGACAGGCCGCGGTGTTCCTGTCGGGCTATGCCCGCCGGGTCCACATGGCGATCCGCGGCGGCGGCCTTGGCGCCAGCATGTCGCGTTACCTGATCGAGCGCATTGAGGCTACGGCGAACATCGAATTGGTGTTCAACACCGAAGTGGTCGCGCTCGAAGGCGCGCAAGACGCTTCCCTTGAACGCGTGCGCTGGCGCAGTCGGTTGTCTGGCGAACAAAGCAGCATGGACATCCGCAATCTATTCCTGTTCGTCGGCGCCGATCCTGCCACGGGCTGGCTCGACGGCTGCGGCGTCATGGTTGACCGCGGCGGCTTCGTGATAACGGGCGCGCAGTGCAAAATGGCCAGAGGAGATTTGTCGTCGGCGCTGGAAACCTCGGTGCCCGGCGTATTCGCGGTTGGCGACGTGCGCTCGGGATCGGTCAAGCGGGTCGGCGGCGCGATCGGCGAGGGCGCCCAGGTGGTGGCGGCACTGCATCATTTCCTCGGCGACGCACAGAAGCCAGCGCTTTAGAGCATGATCCAGAAAAGTGGGAACCGGTTTTCCCTCGCAATAAACGCTATGCGTTTGCGCGGAGATCATGCTCAAACCAAGAGATGAGATCATGATCCGATTCAATCTAATCGGATCATGATCTAGCGACAGGGGTTAGAGAATGGCAAAGCGCTGCACCCACCTCAGTGGCATCCGCGACGTCACGCCGAGCGCGCTCGGTTGCGAGGAATGCCTGAAGATCGGCAGCGTATGGCTGCATTTGCGGATCTGCCGCACCTGCGGTCACGTCGGCTGCTGCGACGATTCTCCCAACAAGCACGCGACCAAGCATTTTCACGCCACCCGGCATCCGATCATCGAGGGCTACGATCCGCCCGAAGGATGGGGCTGGTGCTATGTCGATGAAGTACTGTTCGACCTGTCGGACCGGAAGACGCCGCATAACGGACCGATCCCGCGCTATTATTGAAGATATTTTTCAACACGAAGGGGTATTCGATGCCGTCGCCGGAAAGCAAATTCGCCGAGGTCAATGGCGTCAAGCTGCATTATCTGGTCGCCGGCAAGGGCGATCCCATCGTGCTGCTGCACGGCTTTGCCGAAACCAGCCACATGTGGCTGCCGCTGATTACAAAACTTTCCGACCAACATACCGTGATCGCGCCGGACCTGCGTGGCTTTGGTGAATCCTCCGCACCTGAGGATGGATATGCCAAGGCGGCAATGGCGCAGGATATCCACGCGCTGGTGAAGAGCCTCAACTACGACCGCATCCGGCTGGTCGGTCACGATATCGGGCTGATGGTCGCCTATGCCTATGCGGCGCAATACCCCAGCGAAGTCGACCGGCTGGTGCTGATGGAAGCGTTCCTGCCCGGCGTCGGCGACTGGAATAGCGTTTTTCTGCTGCGCGATCTCTGGCATTTCCATTTCTACGGCAAGACGCCGCTGGCGTTGGTCACCGGCCGTGAACGTATTTACCTCGAGCATTTCTGGAATGATTTTGCCGCCGATCCCGCCAGGTCCGTCTCGGAAGCCGATCGGAAGTTCTACGCCAACGAGTATGCCAGGCCTGGTCACATGAAGGCCGGGATGGAAGTTTTCCGCGCCTTCCCCGAGGACGCCGAGGATTTCGCGGGCTTTGCAACAACCAAACTGACGACGCCGCTGCTGGTGCTTTCAGGAGAGAAAGCCGGCGGACCGTTCCTGATCGAGCAAGGCAGGATGGTGGCGACTGATGTCGAGGGCGTACTCGTCAAAGGGGCGGGACATTGGCTGATGGAAGAAGCGCCGGATCAGGTGATCCTGAAGTTGGTCGAATTCCTGGATCGCTAGGAGGACTAAGTGTTGGCGTCATTTTGTGACAACTTTGCAAAAGATTCAGGCATCGCGCGCGCTCGTTTGATCGATCTCCGCGTGTAGCAATTTCTCGTCGGGAGTCGTAGCATCCGCCCCTATCTCAAAAGGGGGGAGCGCATCATGATCTTAGGTATGAGTCTGGCTACATTTACTACGGTGCACGTGATCATAAGTCTGATCGGAATCGTTTCGGGCATCATTGTTATGTTCGGTCTGCTTGGCTCCAATCGAATGCCCGGCATGACTGCGATATTCCTGCTGTTCACGATTCTAACCAGCGCTACCGGCTTTCTGTTTCCGTTCACCCAGCTATTGCCGTCGCACATGATCGGCATTCTGTCGCTGGTGCTGCTGGCGATTGCGTGTATTGCGCTTTACGGCATGAAGCTTTCCGGCGCGTGGCGCTGGATTTATGTGGTGACCGCGATGACGTCGCTTTATCTGAACGTGTTCGTGCTGATCATCCAGAGCTTCCTCAAGATACCCGTGCTGCATGCGCTCGCGCCGAGCGTGCCGCCGGCCGAGCCGCCGTTCGCGGCGGTGCAAGGCCTTGTGCTTCTGTTCTTCATCATTGTGATCATCGGCGCGGTGCGGCGATTCCGGCCGGCGCCGACATTCGCCTGATCGGCATATATTCGACCTTTCCAGGCGCGCCCGATCGGCGCGCCTGTGGTCTCTCTCCCGCGTCGGTTTGAGGGCGCCAGATACAGGCGATCAGTCGAGGATCGCCCGTATCGCGGCGAAGGTTCGCTTTACCAGCGTTTCCGGTTTTCCGCGCGCGCCTTCGGCGACCCAGAACTCGCCGCCGATCCGCATCGCACCCGTCGCGATCATCGCGACCAGCCGGGCCTGAAGCTTTTCCGTTTTATGGCCCGCGCGCTTGCCGAGCGCCTCCGCCAAAGCGCGCTCAAGCTTTTCGTATTTGACCTGATCGCGAGCCTGCAAGGCCGGATTGTCGCGCTTGAGCCGCGCCATCGCCATCGCTTCGCCGGGCTCGAGCCGCTTGATCATTGCGGAAATCGCGTTCTCCGCGGCCGCGAGCATGGATTCGCTGGCGGGCCGCGCGGCGACCGCGGCAATCAACGCCGCCGTGCTCTCCTCCTGCCAGGCGAAAACCACATCTTCCTTCGAGGCAAAATAGTGGAAGAAGCTGCGGCGCGAAATATCCGCGGCGGCCGCGATGTCATCGAGTGTGGTCGCTTCAAAACCGCGCTCGAGAAACAAAGCCATGGCCATCCGGGTCAAACGCTCACGGGTTTGCTGCCGCTTGCGCTGCCGCAGACCGGGCGCGTCCGCGGTCGCGCTGGATTTTGTCTTTGGTAGCTTGGACTTAGCCCGTTTACGCGCGACACCTTTCATCCCAAATTTCACCTCTTGCAAACTTGCACCAAGTGCACATTTAGACCAAGCGGGCGGCGTCCGCAACGAATCGAGCCCAGGAGATATAAGCATGACCGGCTGGACCACTGCAGACATTCCGCCCCTGGATGGCAAGACCGCCGTCATTACCGGCGCTACCGGCGGTCTCGGCTATGAAACCGCGCTGGCGCTCGCAGGCGCCGGTGCAACGGTGGTGCTCACCGGCCGCAATGAAGCGAAGGGCCATCTCGCTTTGCAGAGCATTCGCAGTCAATTTCCGGATGCCAGGATTTCCTACGAAGACCTCGATCTGGCGAAGCTGGCCTCGGTAGCTGATTTCGCGGCGCGCTTCGCCGCCGCTTATGCCTCGCTCGATCTGCTGATTAACAATGCCGGCGTCATGGCACTGCCGGAGCGGCAGACCACAGCCGATGGCTTCGAGATGCAGTTCGGCACCAACTATCTCGGTCATTATGCGCTCACCGCGCATTTGCTGGCGTTGCTTCGTCGCGGCAATCAGCCCCGCGTCGTCAATCTCTCCAGCCTTGCGCATCGCGCGGGCACGATCAATTTTGACGATCTGCAAGGCACGCGGTCCTACATTCCCTGGAAGGCGTATGCCCAGTCGAAACTGGCGATGCTGATATTTGCTATCGAGCTTCAATGCCGCAGCGATGCCGCCGGCTGGGGATTGATGAGCAACGCCGCGCATCCCGGTTATGCGCGAACCGACCTGATCACCAATGGTCCGGGCGCCAGCGGCTTGTTATGGCAGATCAACAAGGCGCTTCGGCCCTTCGTCAGTCACTCTGCCGCCGAAGGCGCGCTGCCCACTTTGTTTGCCGCCACGTCGCCGGAGGCGAGGCCGGCCGGCTATTACGGCCCTAACTGGTTCTACGAGTTGAAGGGGCCACCGGTGCCGGCGAAGATCATGCCGCGGGCGGAAGACGCCACGGTGGCGGCACGGCTCTGGGACGTCTCGGCGGCTCTGACCGGTGTATCGTTCGATCGGGTCGCGGCCGCCGCCTGAATGGGTAACGCAACGATGCAACGGGAAATCGAATGAAAGTCATTCTGTTCGGCGCAACCGGCATGGTCGGACAAGGTTGCTTGCGCGAATGCCTGCTCGATCCCGGCATCGAAAGCGTGCTCGCGATCGGACGCAACCCGACCGGACAACGAAATGCCAAGCTGCGCGAAATCGTGCACGATAATTTTCTGGATTTCTCCTCGATCGAGGCTCAGCTCGCGGGATTCGATGCGTGTTTTTTCTGTCTCGGTGTCAGTTCGGTCGGCATGAGCGAGGAGCGCTACCGGCATTTGACCTATGACATCACGCTTGCCGCGGCGACGACGCTTTCGAAGCTCAATCCGGGCATGGTGTTCATCTATGTGACGGGCCGGGGCACCGACTCGACCGAGCAAGGCCGGCTGATGTGGGCGCGGGTCAAAGGCAAGACCGAGAACGATCTGCTCATGCTGCCGTTCAAGGCGGCCTATATGTTTCGCCCCGCAGGTATTCAGCCGCTGCACGGCATCAGGTCCAAGACCGCATGGTATCAGGCGGTCTATGTCGTGGCCGCGCCGGTGCTGACACTGCTAAATCGGATCGCACCGAAATACGTGACCACGACCGAACAGGTCGGCCGCGCCATGATCAAGGTCGCGCGTGACGGCTATCCAAAACCGGTGTTGGAGAGCGAAGATATTAATCGCGTCTAGACTAAGCCGCCGTCATTCCGGGGCGCGCGCTAGCGCGAACCCGGAATTTCGCGATTCCGGGTTCAGCTCTCCGGGCTGCCCCGGAATGACGGTGCGATCGGCCAACCCGCCTCAAAACCCATCAAATAGCCGCAAATTTCACGCTTTTGCCATAAGGGCCCGGTCGCCCTATAGTTTATGCATAGCAAAAGCGGGGATCGGTATGGATCGCATTCGCATCGTCGGCGGCAGCCAACTCAACGGCACCATTCCGATCTCGGGCGCAAAGAATGCGGCATTGCCGTTGATGATCGCCGGCCTGCTGTCGGAGGAGACGCTGGTTCTCGACAACGTGCCGCGGCTTGCCGACGTCGCGCAGCTGCAGCGCATTCTCGGCAATCACGGCGTCGATATCATGTCGGCGGGAAAACGTCCTGGCGATCATGAATACCAGGGGCAGACCCTGCACATTTCGGCGGCCAATATCATCGATACCACCGCGCCTTACGAGCTGGTATCGCGGATGCGCGCGAGTTTCTGGGTGATCGCCCCGCTGCTGGCGCGGATGCACGAGGCCAAGGTCTCGCTGCCCGGTGGCTGCGCCATCGGCACAAGGCCGGTCGATTTGCTGATCATGGCGCTGGAGAAACTCGGCGCGGAAATTACCATCGACGGCGGCTATGTGATCGCGAAGGCGCCGGGCGGGCTGAAAGGCGCCAATATCGATTTTCCCAAAGTGACGGTGAGCGGCACCCATGTCGCGCTGATGGCAGCGACCTTGGCTGCGGGCACCACCGTCATCACCAACGCCGCCTGCGAGCCGGAAATTCTGGATGTCGCCGACTGCTTGAACAAGATGGGTGCGCGCGTTTCCGGCGCCGGTACGCCCCGCATCGTCATCGAGGGCGTCAGCAAGCTCAAGGGCGCGCGGCACACCGTGCTGCCCGATCGAATCGAAACCGGCACCTATGCGATGGCGGTGGCGATGACCGGCGGCGATGTGCAACTGGCCGGCGCGCGGCCGGAACTGCTGCAATCGGCGCTCGACGTGCTGACGCAGGCCGGCGCTGTCATCACCGTCAACAATGAAGGCATTCGTGTTGCCCGCAACGGCGCCGGAATCGGGCCCGTGACGGTTTCAACGGCGCCGTTTCCGGGCTTTCCCACCGATCTGCAGGCGCAGCTGATGGCGCTGATGGCCTGCGCCAAGGGCTCTTCGCAGATCACCGAGACGATTTTCGAAAATCGCTTCATGCATGTGCAGGAACTGGCGCGGTTCGGCGCGCGGATCAGTCTCGACGGCGAGACCGCCACGATCGATGGCATCGCCAAACTGCGCGGCGCGCCTGTCATGGCAACGGACCTGCGCGCGTCGGTATCGTTGGTGATCGCGGGCCTTGCCGCCGAAGGCGAAACCATGGTCAACCGCGTCTATCACCTCGATCGCGGGTTTGAGCGGCTGGAGGAAAAACTGTCGGCATGCGGCGCTTCCATCGAGCGCATCAGCGATTGAACTTTAACGCGCAAATGATCGGGTGTTATTGGTGACGGCCCAGCTCAAATTGATTGCCCTCGATGCCGACGACCTCGCCGTCATTTCCGCGCATGTGCAGGACGCCCGTGTGCAGACCTCCGACATTATCTGGCGGCAAGGCGAAAAGCGGCTGGTGGTCGGCATGAACCGGCTGGATTGGGAACAGACGCTTGCCGGGGAAACCGCTTCGCGCCGCCTGGTCTCGGCGCTGCGCTTTGACCGCGTATTGTCGTGCAAGTCGCGTAATATCGACCTGGACGCGCCGGAAACCGCGCTGGAACTGCTCGGGATCGAGTTTCATCCGGGCGAAGCACCCGGCGGCAGCGCGGTGCTGATGTTCAGCCGGGGCGGCGCGCTCCGGCTGGACGTCGAATGCCTCGAATGCGAGCTGGCCGATCTCGGCGCGGACGATCTCGGGACCTCCGACCTCGGCGAGGGCGCCGAGCCATCCGGGCTGGACGTCTGAGTGGTAGGGGTGGGCAAAGATGCGATGTTCGCACCGTGCCCAGCGCGTCTGTGTTCCCATGCGCGTCTGCTACAAATGTCATTCCGGGGCGCGCGCTAGCGCGAACCCGGAATCTCGAGATTCCCGATGTGCAATTGCACATCTGAGGTCTGGTCCTGCGGACCATCCCGGAATGACGGAATATCTTGCTCTGCCGCCGATTAACTTAATCCGCGAGCTGAAGGGTTGACGGCGATTTGTCGCCGCGCCATTGAGCAGTGGGCAATACGCGCTAAAGACCCGCTGGGAAGCCACCATGCCTGTTCGACTAGACAGAAGCAGCACCGATTTCGCCGAGCGATTCGCAGGATTTCTTGCGATGAAGCGCGAGATATCCGCCGATATCGAGAGCGCAACGCGTGCCATCGTCGACGACGTGGCGGCACGGGGCGACGTCGCGCTGATCGAGGCGACGCGCAAGTTCGACCGCCTTGATCTGGACGCGAGCCGCTTGCGCGTTACCCCGGCTGAAATCGACGCGGCGGTGAAAGCCTGCGACACCGAAACGCTTGATGCGCTGACATTCGCGCGTAACCGGATCGAAAGCTTCCATCGCCAGCAATTGCCGAAGGATGTGCGCTTCACCGATCCGCTGGGCGTCGAACTCGGCTGGCGCTGGAGCGCCATCGATGCCGTTGGTCTTTACGTCCCGGGCGGCACGGCGGCGTATCCGTCCTCGGTGCTGATGAATGCCGTGCCGGCTGGAGTCGCCGGCGTCGCGCGCGTGGTGATGGTGGTGCCGTCGCCCGACGGCAAGCTCAATCCGCTGGTGCTGGCCGCGGCGCATCTCGGCGGCGTGTCCGAGATCTACCGCGTCGGCGGCGCGCAGGCGGTGGCCGCGCTGGCCTACGGCACCGCGACCATCGCGCCGGTGGCGAAGATCGTCGGTCCCGGCAACGCCTATGTCGCCGCCGCCAAGCGGCTGGTGTTCGGCAAGGTCGGCATCGACATGATCGCAGGTCCGTCGGAAGTGCTTGTGATCGCCGATCGCACCGGCAATGCCGGCTGGATCGCCGCCGATCTGCTGGCGCAGGCCGAGCACGACGTCAACGCCCAGTCGATCCTGATCACCGACGATGCCGCGCTTGCCGATGACGTCGAACGCGCGGTGGAATCCCAGTTGAACACGCTGCCGCGCGCGCCAATCGCGCGCGCCTCGTGGAACGACTTTGGCGCGATCATCACGGTGAGGAGCCTCGACGAGGCTGTATCGCTGGCGAACGCGATCGCCGCCGAGCATCTGGAGATCATGACATCGGATCCTGAAGCGCTCTCGGCGCAAATCCGCAATGCCGGCGCGATCTTCCTCGGACCTCATACGCCGGAGGCAATCGGCGATTATGTCGGCGGCTCCAACCACGTGCTGCCGACCGCGCGTTCGGCGCGGTTCTCGTCCGGCCTTGGCGTGCTCGACTTCATGAAACGAACCTCGATCCTGAAATGCGGGCCGGATCAGTTGCGAGCCCTGGGGCCGGCTGCGATGACGCTGGGCAAGGCCGAAGGCCTCGATGCCCATGCGCGTTCGGTCGGACTGCGCCTCAATCTGCCATGACCAAGCCGCCCGCAGAGGAGGATTCGCACAATCGCATCGTCGCGGTGACACTCGATGAGGAATCGATCGGACGTTCCGGTCCCGATATCGAACACGAGCGTGCGATCGCGATCTACGATCTCGTCGAAAAAAACCTGTTCGCGCCGGAAGGCGCCGATCACGGGCCGTTCACCCTGCATATCGGCATCACCGGCAACCGGCTGATGTTCGACATCCGCCGTGAAGACGGCGCGCCTGTGGTGGCGCATCTGTTGTCGCTGACGCCGTTCCGGCGCATCGTGAAAGACTATTTCATGATCTGCGACAGCTACTATCAGGCGATCCGCACCGCGACGCCGGACAAGATCGAGGCCATCGACATGGGCCGCCGCGGCATCCATGACGAAGGTTCGCGCACGCTGCAGGAGCGACTGAAGGGCAAGGTGCGGGTTGATTTCGAAACCGCCCGCCGGCTGTTCACGCTGATCTGCGTCCTGCATTGGAAGGGTTAGGGCATGACCCGGAAAAGTGGGGTGCGGTTTTCCGAAAAGGTCATGCCCAAAAGAAAAGAAACCTAGCGCATGGCGGCGCCACCGCGGGTGCGCACTCCGCAGGCCGTGCTGTTCGCATGCGGCTTGAACAGCGTGCGTTCGCCCATGGCGGAAAGCCTGCTGCAGCGGATGTTCCCTCAGGCGCTGTATGTCAAATCCGCCGGCGTCAAGAAAGGCGAACTCGATCCGTTCGCGGTCGCCGTGATGGCGGAACTTGGCCAGGATATATCGGGCCACAAGCCGACCACGTTCGAGGAACTGGACGATTGGGAAGGGCTCAATTTCGACCTGATCATCACACTGTCGCCCGAGGCGCATCACAAGGCGCTGGAGCTGACGCGCACGTTAGCTGCCGATGTGGAATACTGGCCGACGCAGGATCCCACCGGCGCGGAGGGCAATCGCGAGCAGAAACTCGAAGCCTATCGCGAGGTCTGCGACGGGCTGGTGCTGCGAATCCGCAGGCGGTTTTCGAAGGTGGGGGCCGCGAGCGGCTAGAATTCGGTCATAAAAGGGTATCGCGAATCTGCCAATTCGCAGAACTCTCCCTTTGGGAGAGGCCAGTGCGTAGCGTCAGGTGGGGGATGGCATCATGACTGGCCACACCCCTTCGTCCGAGCCCCTTCCGAAAGGGAGAGGGAACACCTGCGCGGTTGTCTCAAGCAAGGCCTTCCGATAGTTTCCGCGCGCGTTCCGCCCTCCGAATCTTTTTTCAGCACAAAAAACAGCATGCTAGGCCGCCCCAAATTCGTTCTTGCTTCCGGTTCGCCGCGACGGCTCAGCCTGCTCAATCAGGCCGGCATCGAGCCCGATGCGCTGCGTCCCGCCGACGTCGACGAGACCCCGAAACGGGCGGAGCTGCCGCGCGCCTGCGCCAACCGGCTCGCCCGGGCCAAGGCCGATGCCGCGCTCAAATCGGTGCAGCTCGATGACGAATTGCGCGGTGCCTTCATTCTTGCCGCCGACACCGTGGTCGCGGTCGGCCGCCGCATCCTGCCCAAGGCGAACCTGGTGGACGAAGCCTCGCAATGCCTGCGACTGTTGTCGGGGCGCAACCACCGCGTCTACACCGCGATCTGCCTGGTGACGCCGAAGGAGGCCTTTCGCCAGCGCCTGATCGAGACCCGCGTGCGCTTCAAGCGCTTGAGCGAGGACGACATCCAAGCCTATATCGGCTCCGGCGAATGGCGCGGCAAAGCCGGCGGCTATGCCGTGCAGGGCATTGCCGGATCGTTCGTGGTCAAGATGGTCGGCTCCTACACCAATATCGTGGGCCTTCCGCTCTATGAGTCGATTTCGCTGCTCGGCGGCGAAGGTTTTCCGATTCGCTTCGGATGGTTGAATGCCAGCTAAGCCGTTAAAAGATGCCGGATCCGGCAAGGGAAAGCCCAAGGGATCGGCCAAGCCGTGCCCGATCTGCGGCAAGCCGGCCACCGAGGCCTCGCACCCGTTTTGTTCCGAGCGCTGCCGGAACGTCGATCTGAACCGCTGGCTGTCGAATTCCTATCGGATTCCCGCTGCCGAGGATGACGACGAAGACGCGGATTGAGCGTCATTTCGCGTGTTTTGGGGCTGTCGGCGCCTGATTTGGGCGGTTCGTCGTCGCCCTCAGGCTGTGCCGGGCACCATTCGTCTGCGTGGCTGCGCCACGCGTAGCCGTCCGTCGTCGCCCTTCGGGCTATGCCGGACAAGCAGGCGAAGCGTGGTGGACAGGGCTGCCCGGCCTGACTATAAACCGGCGCTCCCGACCCCCCTCGCGGGTCGGAAGTGCCCAGGTAGCTCAGTTGGTAGAGCATGCGACTGAAAATCGCAGTGTCGGTGGTTCGATCCCGCCCCTGGGCACCATAAACTGGCCGAAACGGCCGTGAATCCGGCCATCCGAGGCGCGCCCTCGAAATTCCTCGTGCTTCCTCGGCTGCCCCAGTATCAATCCCTGAACTTCACCGATTGGCCTGCAAGCCGCTTCACCCGTTCGGGTGAACGAAGTATCCTTCCGCGGCAGATGCGTCGGCAATCTCCGAAGCCGAGGTGGAGGTGGCTTCCGGCTTGGAGCCATCGCATGGATTGCCGGTCATTCCGGGGGGTGGAGAATTAAATGTCGCTTGAGGAGTCCAGTCAGTTGCTGGACCTGATTTACGAGGCCGCCGCGGTTCCGGACAAGTGGCCTGCTGTTCTCGATAGTCTGGCAAAAATGGCCGGCGCGGCCGGGACATTCCTGATTACCGCCGATCCCCGGACGTTCCGGATGGTTTCGTCAGAATGTTTGCGGCATGTCGGTGAGGAATTCCTCGAAGGCCGATGGCACGAGCGAAACACCAGATTGGAAAGGCTGATGTTGCACAAGCATGCCGGATTTATCCGGGATGTCGATTTGTGGACACCAGAGGATCTTGAATGCGATCCGAATATTCGAGATCTGTTGCGGCCGCTGGGTCTTGGCTGGGCGGTCGGTACCCTGGTTCAGGTGCCGAGCGACGATATGCTGGTGTTTAGCATCGAGCGCCGGTTCGTGGACGGACCCGTTGAGGCGGAGGTCATTCCCAAACTGAATGCGTTGCGGCCGCATCTTGCGCGAGCCTCGTTGATGTCGGCCAGGCTGGGCCTCGAGCGCGCTCTGGGAATGGCCGAGTCCCTGACGATGATGGGACTTCCCGCCGCCGTTTTGTTGAGGGACGGAAAAGTCGCTGCGGCAAATTCATTGTTCGAACACGCAGGCAGCCAGATTGTTGCAAGCGCATTCGGCAAGGTCGCGCTGACAAACGCCCGCGCCAACGCCTTGCTTTCAGAGACCATTGAAAATCTGAATTCGGGTGAATTCCAATTCGGTGCGAAGTCGATTGCCGTTCCAGCCGACGAAAAAAACGAAGCGATGGTTGTCCACGTCATACCGGTCCGGCGTTCCGCGCACGATATCTTTGGTCCGGCGATGGGCATCTTGATGATCACGCCGCTTGCATCATCCCGGGCGCTCCCGGATGATCTGCTCAATGGCCTGTTCGATCTGTCGCCGGCCGAAATCCGCACGGCCAATGGCCTGCTTCAGGGAAAGACAATCGATGATCTCGCGGCCGGATTGGGCTTGTCCCGGGAAACCATCCGGAGCCAGGTCAAGGCGGTGTTCGCCAAGACCGGGACAGCGAGGCAATCGGATCTCATTTCGCTTTTAGCGAATGTAAGAATTCCCCAGCAGCATTAGAGCGGGCGTCAACCGCTCGATCATTTCAACGGCGAGCGCCGTATCGGAGGCGACCCGTCCACGAAACCCGCTGCAACTTAGCCGCTCGCGCTGCGCCACTGCCCCTTACGATTGCATTAACGAAAATCGCCTAATTTAAACGCGGGGATGTGCTCGAATATACTTCGGGCCAAGGTAGGGGTCGGGGGCCGTGGATATTCTTTTGCTGCTTGGCGGCCTGCTGGTCGCATTCGTTGTTGCTGGCTGGTCCTGCGCAAAGTCATATTTTGAGAAGGGGCGTCTCCGAGGCATGGAAGAAGCCACACGCGAGATCGTCAGGGGTATTAGCTCTCACTACGAACTTGAAGGTCAGACTGTTCCCGAGCGCGTGGCAAAAGCCCTCAAGCTGGCCAAAGCCTTCACTGCGAGACGGAAAACGAGCAAGGAAGCGACCGATCCTTATCACGCGCAACTCTGGATCGCCGGCGACGCGATTGGCGAGGCATGCTGGCTGAAGGGACATGCTGCCGGCATCAGACGGAAAGCGCCCGCGGAGGGAAAGATCCGGATCGATCTCACGCTCAACGAACTATTGCAGCTCAGCTGGCTGGCGCATCTCGGCTTTCAAAACATGATGCCCAATTATCGTGGCTTCGAAATTCATCGATTCAGCGGCGAGGAAGATGCGCAGGAAGGCGCGATCGCCATCGGCAAGATCGAGGGCGTTATTCCCGCGAAGAAACGGCCGTTCGCCGATCTCTCTGTTCAATTCAAGAGCCGGCAGAAGCTGATCAGCGATTGGTGGCAAGCCGTGCCAGACCGGCTGACCGCTTAACCCGATTTGAGGGTTCGCGGCTTCGCGCAACAGTCATCTCGTCGATGGATGGCACGAGCGAGGGCGCATGCTCCAATTGGGAGATCTCCTTGATCTCCAACTGGGCGAGTTTATCAATCAACTCGAGCAAGCGTGGCGGGGTTTCTAAAACTTCCCGTTTGAGGATGTCACGAAGCCTCTCCCCAATCTCATCGCAAATCGCGCGACAATGAGTATGGTCAAGCAGTAAACCTGCAGCGCTTCGGTTTGACATAGCTCGTCTCAGGTCGTTCAAACCTGATTCAATATTGCTAATATCTCAGAAGAGTAAAATTCTCGCGGTAATTAACGGACTAGTGAAAAATCAGTAAATCCAGCGGCGTTGCCACTTTGCGGGATCTACGAAGCCGCCGCAGTTCCCGACATGTGGCCCAATGTTCTCGATCGGCTGGCGCAGTTCTTTGGACTCGCTGCGGCAATTGGGGGGCGACAAAGTAGGCCGCTAACCACGTTGCTGCCAGCACGAAGGGTTCGACGCGCCCAACCCGGTCGGCTTAAGCAAATCAGAAGCCTTTCATGATCTAAACGGGCATTGCGCATTTTGCCCGAGGGCTCCTTCAGATGCCGTCTCTACTTGAAAAGTGCATGAGGCAGGTGGATGCGGCTCATCGCAAGCTGTCCCGGCTCGGCTCTGTCGTGTGGTACGATCTGTCCTGGCGCTTTGCTCCGCCGGGAACGTTTCGCCAGCGTTTCGAACAGGCCGTCGTAAACATGCCTCAGGGCATTTGTCTCTATGACGCGCAGGACCGTTTGCAACTTGTTAACGAACAATTTTGCCGTATCTACAGTCAGCCGCTGTCGAGTTTGCGCATGGGGATGCCTTTCTACGACATCCTCGCCAACAGTTGTGCGATCGGCAATTATCCGGGGCGCACGGTCGAAGATATTTATCGGGAACGGAAGTCGCATATCGACAAGCGCCAACCCAACACCTTTCTCCAGGAACTGGGCGACGGTCGCTTGATCGCAATCCACCACCAACCGCTCCAGGACGGCGGATGGGTTTGCACCTATGAAGACATCACGGAACGGCGCCGCTCGGAATCTCAGATCAAGTTCCTCGCACAGCATGATGTTCTGACCGAGCTTCCCAATCGACTCCTGTTCAACGAAAGGCTGAACGAGGCCCTGGCTGCCGCGCGTGAAGATAATCAGTGCGCTCTCCTTTGCCTGGACCTCGATGGCTTCAAGGAGGTCAATGACCGGTTTGGTCACGCCGCCGGCGATTTACTGCTCAAGGAAGTCGGCAGGCGCCTTTTGCTCAATCTTCGCAAAGGCGATACAGCCGCCCGGCTCGGCGGCGACGAATTCGCCGTGCTTCTGCTGGGCGTTTTGGCCGCCGAAGCGGTCGCCACCGCCCAACGAATTACGATGGCACTGAGCGGCAGCTATCAGCTTGACCGTTTCGGCGAGGCGAGTGTTGGCGTCAGCATCGGTATTGCCTGTGCGCCCGCCCACGCGGACGACCCGGAAGCCATCCTGTCGTTGGCCGACAAAGCGCTCTACGCTGCAAAAAGCGCCGGCCTTGGCGTTCCACGCCTCTTCGACCATTCCCTGACAGTTCAGACGAATCCGGGATCGCCGCTTCTGATGCCGTCACGAAAGAGGCGGCCAGAATCGTCTGGAATGCAGTTGTTGCGGAATGCCGCCAATCTGGCCAACGACCTGCGCGCGGCCATGCATGCCGGTCACCTGCATCTGAATTATCAGCCAATCTACGACACCGGAACGAGACGTCTTATCGCCTGCGAAGCGCTTTTGCGGTGGAATGATCCCGTCCGGGGTGCCGTATCGCCAATCGACTTCATTCCTGCCGCCGAGGACAGCGGATTTATCGGCCCGCTCACGGAGTGGGTGCTGTCGCACGCATGCGTCGAAGCGATGGCTTGGCCCGAGTCTGTTCAGGTCAGCGTCAATCTCTCGCCTTTGAATCTCAGCCAGCCGGCGCTGGTGGCGACCGTCGCACGAATCCTTGCCGATACCGGCCTTGCGCCCCGGCGGCTTGTCCTGGAATTGACGGAAGGGCTGCTTCTTGAAAAATCCGACGACGTTCGCGAAACCCTATTGGGGCTCAAGGCGCTCGGCGTCGAATTGTGGATCGACGACTTCGGATCCGGTCATGCGAATCTCAGCTACCTTCAGCAGCTGTCCTGCAACGTCGTCAAGATCGACCGGAGTTTTCTGGAGGAACACGACAAGCGCCGGGAGCTTCTAAGTGGAATGATCCTGCTTGCGCAAGCCTGCGGCTTGCGAGTCGCCGTGGAAGGCGTCGAGACGACGGAGCACGATCAGCTGCTGCAGGAGCTTGGCTGCGACCTTTTGCAGGGGTTTCTCCTGGCCCGTCCGATGTCGGCCGAGAGGTTGCGCGCGTCATTCGCTGCGCAAGCTGAACTGGTCACAAGCAGCGTTTGAACGGCCGGCCAACGGCTCTCAAAATTTCTTCTTGGCCGTCGGTGGGTTGAGCTCGGCGATTTTCGAAAGGCAATCTTCCTGCGTGGGGTGAGGGCCGGTGACGAACGTGCCACTCACCTTGGTGCTGTACCAGCCCGACACCACGCCGAGACGCAGCGACTCTTCGGTTTTGACGTGGCGCGGAGAAAGAATTTGCATGAAGATTCCTTTGCGTCAGGTGTTTGCGAGTTTGCAGAACATCCTGCGGGCCCTCGCATTGCGCCTTTTAGGTTCGAATAGCCACGATTTTTTTCACTTCGCCGTCCGCGCCCTTCGCCCCTCGATCGGATAAGCCGGATCATTAAAACCTGGCGTCGAGGGATGGCCGCTGGCGACGAGCCGGTCTATCAACGCTTCGTCCTCGGCGGTGAAGCGATAGTCGAGCGCGCGCAGGTAATCGTCCCACTGTTCTTCGGTGCGTGGACCGGCAATCACGGCGCTGACGAAGGAAGAGTTCAGCACCCATGACACCGCGAATTGTCCTGCGGTGATGCCCTTTGCCTCGGCGTGCTGCCTGATCTCCTGCGCCAATTGAAGCGATTCCGGCCGCCATTCGGTCTGCATCATGCGGGTATCGTTGCGGCCTGCGCGGCTGTCCTTGTCGGGCGGCGCGTCCGGTCGGTATTTGCCGGTCAGCACGCCGCGCGCCAGCGGGCTGTAGGGCACGATGCCGAGGCCGTAATATCCGCAGGCCGGGAAATGCTCGACCTCGGGCATGCGGTTCATCGCATTGTAATAGGGCTGGCTGACGATCGGGCGATCGATACCGAGGCGGTCGCAGATATTGCAGATTTCGGCGACCCGCCAGGCCCGGTAATTCGAGACGCCGAAATAGCGCACCTTGCCCTGCCGGATCAGTTCGCCCATCGCGCGCACGGTCTCTTCCAGCGGCGTCGAATGATCTTCCTTGTGCAGATAGTAGATGTCGATGTAGTCGGTGCCGAGCCGCTTCAGGCTTTCCGCCGCGGCCCGCAATACCCAGCGACGCGATAACCCGCCGCGATTGGGATCGTCGCCCATCGGGTTGGCAAGCTTGGTGGCGAGAATCCAGTTTTGCCGGTTATTGCTGATGGCGCGGCCGACCACCTGCTCCGAATTGCCGCCATTATAAGCGTCCGCAGTATCGATGAAGTTGACGCCGGCCTCGCGCGCTTTCGCGACGATCCGCGTCGAGGTCGCTTCATCGGCCGGCCCGCCGAACATCATGGTGCCCAGGCAGATTGGCGAGATCTTCAGGCCGCTGCGGCCGAGTTGACGATATTGCATCGGTTGGTCCCTCGTACGAGAAAGCATCACGTATCGTTCTTCAAGATCTTGAACACGCCGTTGGCCATGACGATAACACGGCTGTTCGCGGTCACCTCCGTGGTCACGAAAATGAGACTGCGGGTGGTTCGGACCACCCGCGGCCTGGCCAGCAAAGTCTCGCCGATTTTTCCGCTATCGACAAAATGAACGTCGAGCTGAACCGTCGCCAGCGTCGGGCGGCCCGATACATATCGCGCCGTCATGCCGCAGGCGCGGTCCGCGAAGGTCATCAAGAGGCCGCCCTGCACCAGGCCGCGGCGGTTATGGTGCTTGTCCTGCGCAACCAGCGCGTATTCGTGCTCGCCATCGACAACCCGCTGCCACAGCGGCCCGACCAGGTTGAGGAATCCCGTGGTTTCGATGATAGACCAGCCATCGGATTTGAGCTTCTCCGCGGCCACGTCCGTCATGTCAGGGTTTTCCAGTGTCGGTGAGATTTGAGATTCCCGGTCATTTCATCATTCGCCGACGTGTTGTAGTCAAGCGGGATGACCCGGCCATTCGATGATACCACCCGGCGGAATATCGCAGAGCTGTGCGCGGCGTTTGTGCGCCTGCCCGCGAGCGAACCGGCGCCGGCGCTGAAGCGGGCCGCGGTCGCCATCGCGCTCGTCGAAACGGACGATGCCTCGGGCCGAACGGCAATGCTATTGACCTTGCGCGCTGCGGGTTTGCGCGCCCACCGCAGTCAATGGGCGCTGCCGGGCGGACGCTGCGATGAGGGCGAGACACCCGTCATGGCGGCGCTGCGCGAGCTTCATGAAGAGCTCGGTCTTGAACTTGGGCCCGAGGACGTCCTGGGCTTGCTCGACGATTATCCGACCCGGTCCGGTTATCTCATCACGCCTGTGGTGCTGTGGGCGGCCACGAGTGCTGCCATCTCACCCAATCCAGCGGAAGTCGCGTCGGTGCATCGGATCGCGCTTGAGGATATTGAACGGGCAGACGCGTTCGACTTTGTCGCGATTCCGGAAAGCACACGCCGCGTGATCCGGTTTCGTCACGCCGGCCGATTCATCCACGCACCGACGGCGGCGTTGATCTACCAGTTCCGCGAAGTGCTGGCGGGTCGCGATACCCGCGTCGCCGAGCTGGAGCAGCCGGTCTTTGCCTGGAAGTAGGCTGCGCCGTTGTCCGGAAGCCGGGTTGCGGACGCCGGATCTTTCGACGACGATGCCGCCAGACAAAACGATAATCCCCGGGAGGCTCTCCGCCATGCATATCTGGAAGATATTACTTTGCGCCGCCGCTGTGTTCGGCAGCGGATTGGCCGAGGCGCAGGCGCAAACCTTTCCGGACCGGACGATCACGCTGGTGATTCCATTCGCGCCCGGCGGCAGCACCTCGATCGTTGGCCGCGTGATCGCCGACAAGATGAGTCAATTGCTTGGCCAAAGTATCGTCGTCGACAACCGTCCCGGCGCCGGCGGCACCGTCGGTACCAAGTTCGTGGCGAAGAGCGATCCCGATGGCTACACCCTTCTGCTGGGCTATACCGGCACGCTCGCGATCGGTCCGTCGCTGTACAAGGATGTCGGCTACGATCCGCGCAAGGATTTCGCGCCGATCGGCATGATCGGCAACGCGCCCAGTGTGCTGGTGGTGCATCCCTCATTTCCCGCCAAGTCGGTCGCCGAACTGATCGCCTATGCCAAGGCCAATCCCGGCAAGGTCAATTTCGGTTCTGCCGGCGTCGGTTCGGTCAATCATATCACCGGCGAATATTTCGCCCGTTCCGCCGGTATTACGCTTGTGCATATTCCTTATAAGGGGACCGGGCCGGCGCTGACGGATCTTCTGGGCGGGCACATCCCGATGGCGTTAGCGCCGATCCCTCCCGTTCACGCCAGCGTCTCGGCCGGGCTGTTGCGCGCGCTGGCGGTGACGGGGAAGTCCCGCAGCGGCCTGATGCCGGACGTGCCGACGATTGCCGAAGCGGGCCTGAGCGGATTCGAGGCATCGCTTTATTACGGCCTGGTGGCGCCGGCCGGTACGCCGCGGCCCATTATCGACAAACTCAACACGGAATTGCGGGCCGCACTCGCCTCCGACGAGGTCAAGAAACAACTGGCGCAAGACGGCACCGAGATCACGCCGTGCACGCCGGAGGACTATGCCGATTTCATCGACAAGGATGAAAAGAAATGGTCGGGGCTCGTCAAAGCCAGCGGCGTCGAGCAGGAGTGAGGGACAACGAGGCACCCCGTAGTGTTTCGGGGGCTGACTTGCGCGCTGCGCTTGCTACAACAACGACATGCGCCCTCATGCGATTCGCTATTGTTACGGTTGCCTTTCAGCGGCGTTGCTGCTGATCGCACCGCAGGTGGCAGCCATGGATGCTGCTACGCTGCCCACTGCACCGGCCAACGCGATGGCGCAGGCAGCATCGCCGCAGGCGATCGCGGAATATCGCCGCAAGCTCAGAGAATACCAGGAAGCGCGTGCGGCGTTCGAGGAGGAAGCAAGCGCGTATTGGAGCTCGATTGCCGAGAAGCGGCGCGGCCGGAACGCCAAGCGTCGCGAACACCAGGCCATCGGGCTCGATGACTATGTGCTGACGCAGCCGCCAGTTTATACAGGACCGAAACGGCCGGTGAATCCGGAGCCGTCGCCCTCCGAACCGGGGGAGACACGCCGCGAGCGCAAATATATTCCGGTTGTCGCCGATCTCTTGAAGGCGGCCGCAGAGCATTTCCAGTTCACACCGCAGCGGCCCACCAATGAAATCGAGTTCAAGCGCGCATATGCCCGCGTCGCGGCGGCGGCGGGGCTGACGCGCGAGCAGGCGGTGCGGGTCTATTCGTTCGAAACCGGCGGCACCGGCAATTACGACGTGCAATCGGGCATCGAGCATGGCGGCACGCGCGCCATTTCCACCGCGATCGGCTACAACCAGTTGCTCACCACCAACAGCGTCGAATTGCTCGCCGAGCAAGGCCCTGAATTCGTTCATGCACTGACGGCAAAGGCCGCGCAATTGTCCGGCGCGCCGGGCAAGGCGATGGACTACAAGATCGCGGTGCTGAAGCGGATGGTGGCATTGGCGCGTTCGGTGCCGGACGACTGGTCGCAACACGAGAAGATCGGGGATACGCCGGCGGGGTGGGCGATGCATGCGATGGTGCTGGACATCGATGTCGGCCCGTTGCTGCAGACCCACAAGCTGCTGACTTCGGTCATCTTCGCGCGCGCCAAGGGCTATTCCCGCCCGCTCACTGCTGCCGAACTGGAAATGATGAATCTCACCGGCGACGGCACCGGGCTCGATATGGTGACGATGCCGCAGGCACTGCGCGAGCAGGTCCCGACGTCGAATTTTTTCCAGCGCAGCGGCTACGAGCGCAATCCGGTGGCGATCCGCCACAACACGGTGGCGAAGCTGCTGGCGGTCACCGATGCGCGGATGGACAGCAACAGCCATTTGCAGAGCGCGACGGATTTGGCGGAAGCGGTTTAGTCTTAGCGTCGTCCCGGCGAACGCCGGGACCCGTACGGCGTGGAATCTCGTTTTGGCAGTAGGTAAGAGGGCTTCTTTAAATCGCTAACGCCACGGGCTATGGGTCCCGGCCTTCGCCGGGACGACTCGCGGTGAGGCTGCGTTACGCCTCAACCCGGCCCGAACATGAACTTGCCGTCGCCTTCAAGGAAGGGGCCGGTCCGCATGTAGAGCTGTCCGTTCTCGCCGATGAAAAACAGCGTGCCTTTGGGTACCTTCTTCGCACCTTTCAGCAGCAGCTTGGCGTTGTTGGTGCCCATCTTGTAGGAAAACGTCTTGCCTTCCTTGTCGTAGCCATAGCCCATGTCCGGTGTCAGCACCCAGGGCGTCGGCGCAGTGGCTTGCGCAAATGCGGACGTCGTCAGCGCGGTCAGCGCAGCTGCCATCAAAAGAGTCTTGGTTGAAATTCTTGTCATCATGCATTCTCCCCAGCAATCAGCTCGCCAAAGGTGGCGTCTTGAACAAACCACGAACGCTATTCAGCCGTCAATATGACGAGGCTGTTCGCCGCAGCACGTTTCCCCCGCGACTTTGTGATTTTCCGCTTTCGACTTCGCGACTATCTTGCCGTTTCAGTCTAGAATCCGTGTTTGCGAAATAAGTCATAGGGATGATTCGGATGAACCTCGTCATGAAAGTTTGTTTAGCTATTGCGCTGTCGTTTGTGACGCTGGTTCCCATTGCCCATGCCGATGATTTTGAGCTCAGCCACAACCAGAGAATTTCCTGCAGCCGCGGTTTAAGCGCCGGAAAGCTCAATACCGCGACCTGCAGATCCTACGCCTACATCTTCAACGTCAAGACCTCGGAATATTTCAGATGCACGGTCAGCCTGGCGCTAACGCGGGACAACAAGGAAGTGATCAACGTCCAGACCGACGGTGGCTGCACCAAAAAGCCCCGCATCTTCGAGACCGATTCCCACTACTCGTTCGACGCGACCGAAACCGAGGCGCCCAACACCAATTCGTTTTTCGGCCCCGGCGGCTATGCGATATGGGTCAGCGACACCACCGCGCAGAAAGTCCGCGGCTGCATTACCATCAGCTCCGGTCTCGGCTCCGACATTTCCAAATGCCTGGACATGGCGTTTCAGTAGAGCATCCCGATCACGGCAAGACGCTGACCGCACGCTTTGTTGCGCCGGTCAGCGTATCGCGCGAGGTCTAGAGCATGATCCGGAAAAGCGGACACCGGTTTTTCGAAAAGATCATGCTCAAACAAAAAGATAACGCTGGAGTTTGATTCAACTCAGTTGAATCAAACTCTAGGCGTGCCGTTTTAGTGGCTCATGCGCGCCGAAGCCGGATGTCCCGGCACCTTGAAGCGCTTGCCGGTGTCCGTGACCTTGGTGCCGTTGACTTTCAGGATCGAAAAATCCTGGTCCAGATAGTTTCCGACCAGAATGTATTTGCCGTCGGGTGTGAACTGGGCGGCTTCCGGTAAGCCGCCGACCTCGATATCCTGGATCTTGGTCACCTTCTTGCCGTCGATCTTCAGCACCGAGACGCTGCCGTTCTTCTGGTGGAAGAAGGCGTTCTTCATGTTGGATCCGCGGAGGATGACGGCGGCCGCGAGGTCGCCCTTCGGGGACATCGCCAGTCCTTCGGGGCCGTCACCGACCACCACCCGGTCGATGATGCGTGGCGGGTTGGCTTCGAGATCGATCACGCTTGATGTGTCGACGCTGCCATCGGACGAGCCAGCGCCGCCATTGTCGGAGGTCAGCGCGATCTTGCCGTTGGGAGTCACCACGACATTGTAGGGCCACTGGCCGGTTGGCAGGTCGACCTTGTTGTAGGTCACCTTGCCGCCGACGATATCCAGCACCGATGCCTTGTGCGAGGGAAACCTCACGGCCAGCGCCCGCTTGCCGTCCGGCGTGAACATCACATGCGCGACGCTGTCGGGCATCGCGATGGTATCGGTGATCTTGACGTCGGTGCCGTTGACCGAGAGCACGCTGATCGAATTATCGCCGCGGTTGGCAACCAGCGCCATCTTGCCATCAGGACTGATATTCAGCCCCGACGGTTGCTTGCCGCCGGTGAGCGTCGCCGCCAGCTTGGGCGGGCTCGCCTTGAGATCGATGATGTAAATCTTGTTGTCCGGCACCTGTTTCAGCGCCTCGCCATCCTTGGTGACATCGACTGAATCCGCCACCAGCGCGACCGAGCCGGTGGGGTCGATGTCGACATTGACGGGCGGGCCGACGACCGAATTCTTCAGGGGCAGGGTGGCGACGGTCTTGGGACTTTCCGGATTGGCGAGATCGACGATCAACACCTGGTCCTTGCCATCAGGGGACAGAATCGTCTTCCCGTCATCGTCCCATAAAGTCTTCTCGTCGATGCCGACGATCATGAACGGTTTGGCGTAGGCGAGATTGAGGCTGGAGCAGCCCAGCAGAATTGCCGCTCCCAAAGATAATCCAACTGCACGAGTGACAGGCATTTTGGCGTTCTCCCGGATAAGACCGGCCTCTGATGGGCCGGTTTCGCCCCCTTACGGTACGCGTTCAGGCGCCATGCTGCCAGTGCGAAGCGACGGCGCAGGCAGCTTGCGAAAGAGGTCTGAGGCCATCTAAAGGAATTCAGCACATCACGAGCAGCGGATTCCCGGCGGCGGGCCCTCGTATGATCCCAGCGCGATATCGAGCGCTTATTTGTCGCAACCCCGACTTTTGGCCGATTGGATGGGTTGACCCCGGGCCCTCGTCCGTCCAATTTCCCGGCCCAAATTCTGGGGAGAATAATGATCAGGAATTCAAAGTTGATTGCCGCTGCCGTTGCGGCGGTGGCGGTCTTGTCGGCCCCGACGGTGCGGGCCCAACAATTCATCAACGTGCTGACCGGTGGCACATCCGGCGTCTATTATCCACTCGGCGTCGCCATCGGAAAAATCTACAGCGACAAGATTCCCGATGTGAAGACCCAGGTGCAGGCCACCAAGGCTTCGGTCGAGAACCTGATCCTGCTCCAGCAGGGCCGCGGCGAGATTGCGTTTGCGCTCGGCGACTCGTTGAAAGCCGCCTGGGAGGGCGACGAGGAGGCAGGCTTCAAGGCGAAACTCGACAAGCTGCGCACCATCGGCGCGATTTATCCGAACTATATCCAGATCGTCGCCACCGCCGAGAGTGGCATCAAGACGCTGGCCGACCTGAAGGGCAAGAGCCTCTCGGTCGGGGCGCCGAAATCGGGCACCGAACTCAATTCGCGCGCCATCCTGGCCGCCGCGGGGTTGAGCTACAAGGATATCGGCAAGGTTGAATACCTGCCGTTCGCGGAATCCGTCGATCTAATGAAGAACCGGCAACTCGACGCGACCCTGCAATCGGCCGGTCTCGGGGTGGCCTCGCTGAAGGATCTGAGCACCTCCAGCGAAATCACCGTGGTGTCGGTTCCCAAAGAGGTCGTCGACAAGATCGGTCCTCCGTTCTTGTCGGTGAAGATCCCCGCCAATACCTATAACGGCCAGGACAAGGATGTCCCGACCGCGGCGGTGATCAATTATCTGGTGACCAGTTCTGCTGTGTCCGACGATCTCGCCTACCAGATGACCAAGCTGATTTTCGAGTCGCTGCCGGAATTGGCGAATTCGCACGTGGCCGGCAAGGACATCAAGCTCGAAAACGCGGCCATGGGTAGTCCGGTGCCGCTGCATCCCGGCGCGATTCGCTATTACAAGGAAAAGGGTTTGATTAAGTAGGGCCGTGGGCCAATTTCCGTAGTCTCACGCAGTTGCGAATTGCAGGCGCTGATGTAAGACCAGCGCGCTATCCAAATCACCGTGTTTTAGCAAGGTGAGCGTGTTTTCTTCCCCTTTGCGGGGAAGAGGTGGAGAGGGGGCTCTCCATTTTCGTCGTCTGCGGTTCTCCTCCCTCGAATGGGAAGAAGGGAACGACTAAACTGACGACCGGTTGGGGATGGACTGATGCTGCAGGCTGAGGGCGCCGAGGGCCCCGTCAAGGTCGAGTTCGACAATTTCGAGCATGGGTTTCCGGAAGGATTCGGCCCGGGCGGCTGGGGGTATCTGGCCTATGTCATAGGCATCGCATTCGCGGCCTTTCAGCTTGTCATCGCGGCGTGGAACGTTCTGCCGAGCCAGGTGGTGCGCGGCGTTCACGTCGGCTTTCTGATTCTGATGACCTTCGGCCTGATCGGCAATTTCACCGCCAAAGGTAATGCCGGTCGGGCAGCAGGTTGGCTGATCGGCAGCGTCGGGTTCTTGTGCGGACTGTATCAATGGATTTTCTATGCCGACCTGATCGCGCGCGACGGCGATCCGACGCGGCTCGATCTCGCCGTCGGCACTTTGCTCGCGGTTCTGATTTTCGAGGGTACGCGGCGGCTGATGGGGCTCGCGCTGCCGCTGATGTGCGGCGCCTGCATTCTCTATTGGTTCTTCGGCCAGTATCTGCCCGCGCCGTTCAATCACCGCGGCTATGACTTCGATCAGGTCATCACGCACCTGTCTTACGGCACCGAAGGATTTTATGGCGTGCCGATCTACGTCTCGGCGACGTACATCTTTCTGTTCATTCTGTTCGGCTCATTCCTCGAGCGCGCCGGAATGATCCAGTTGTTCACCGATGTCTCGCTTGGCCTGTTCGGCGGCACCCGCGGCGGTCCAGCCAAGGTCGCGGTATTCGCATCGGGCATGATGGGCACGATCTCGGGCTCCGGCGTCGCCAATGTCGTCACCGTCGGTCAGTTCACGATCCCGCTGATGATCAAGTTCGGCTATCGCCGTGCCTTCGCCGCCGGCGTCGAGGCCACGGCCTCGATGGGCGGACAGATCATGCCGCCGGTGATGGGCGCGGTCGCCTTCGTCATGGCGGAGACGCTGGGCGTCGACTATTCCGTCATCGTCAAGGCTGCGGTAATCCCCGCGATCCTGTATTTCGCTTCCGCGTTCTGGATGGTGCATCTTGAAGCCGGCAAGTACGACCTCGTCGGCATGAAGCGCTCGGAAGTCCCGAGCGCCTGGAAGGCGCTGGTGGCGCGCTGGTATCTGGTGTTGCCGCTGGCGGCGCTGGTCTACATGCTGTTTGAAGGCTTCACGCCGCTCTATGCTGGCAGCATTGGCCTGGCACTGACGGTGGCGCTGATCCTTGGCGCCAGCATTACGCTCGGCTTTTCCAATCAGGTGTTGCGATACGTGTTCTGGATCGGGCTCGCGCTCGTGATCGCCGCGGTGTCGCACAACGGCCTCGATATCGTTTCGGTGGCAAGCGTCGTCGGCGTTCTGGTGTTGATCACCGCGATGACGCGCGGCGGCCGGGCGACGCTCGCGGCGTGCCGCGATTCGCTGGCCGATAGCGCCAAGTCGGCGCTGACCGTCGGCATGGCCTGCGCCATCGTCGGCAGCATCATCGGCATGATGACGCAGACCGGCGTTGGAACGATCTTCGGCAGCTGGATCATCGGGCTCGGCGCCAAAAGCCTGTTCCTCGCACTGATCATGACCATGCTGTTGTCGATCCTGCTCGGCACCGGCATCCCGACCATCCCGACCTACATCATCACCGCCGCTTTGGCCGCTCCAGCGCTCGCCAAGCTCGGCGTGCCGCTGATCGTCAGCCACATGTTCGCGTTCTACTACGGCATCATGGCCGATCTTTCTCCGCCGGTGGCGCTGGCGGCACTCGCGGCGGCGCCGATCGCCAAGGAAAACCCCGACAAGATCGGCTGGGAGGCGATGCGCATCGCGCTCGCAGGCTACGTCATTCCGTTCATCTTCGTGTATTCGCCGTCGCTGATGCTGCAGCCCGGCGACCCCATGGCGGCCCAACTCGGATTTTATGGCGCGGTGGCGTTTGCGACCTTCAAGGCGCTGGTCGCCATCGCCCTGTTTGGCATGGTCGCGATCGGTTTCCTGTTTACGCGGCTGACGCTGCTCGAACGGGTCGCTGCCTTCCTTGCGGCGTTGTGCCTGCTCGGCGACTTCCGCTTCAGCGACACGGCCGGCTTTGCCATTACGATTGCCTGCGTATTCTGGCAATGGCGGCAGCGTCCGCGCACTGCGGTGGCGGCGGCTTGAGCCTCTGCCTCGCCTCGGCGGGCGTCGTGAAGACGCTGTCGGTCGCGGCCTTCACGCTGGTGTGGACCCATTCAGTCGAAAAGACCGATTGGCAGGAAGACTGGCGTATCACGCCGCAGGGGCTCGAACTGGTGCAGGCACGGGTCAAGGGCTCCGGCGCCGGCATGGAGCCGCCGCCGGATGCACGGCTCGTCGACGGCTGGTTTCAATGGCAGCCGAAGCGCGCGCCGATGCCGGAGGTGGTGCTGGGCAATTCCGGCGCAGCCGGGGAGTGGCGCTTGTGTCATGATGGAAATTGCCGGACGCTGTCGGATATTCTGGGTCATCCGGTCGGAGTTCACGTCACGACCATGAGTGCCTGCGAACGATAACAATCAAGACAGGGAGAAGTCGATGAAACGGCTCGAGGGCAAGACAGCGCTGGTGGTCGGCGCCGGTTCGATCGGACCGGGCTGGGGCAACGGCAAGGCAACCGCCGTGACCTTTGCGCGCGAGGGCGCGCAGGTGTTTTGCGTCGATCGCAACGGCGCCGCCGCGGAAGAGACCGTCAAGATCATCACGTCCGAAGGCGGCAAGGCCGCCGCGTTCACCGCCGACGCGTCCCGGGCCAGCGATGTCGAGGCGATGGTGGCGGCGTGCCTCAAGGCTTATGGCCGCATCGACGTGCTCGATAACAATGTCGGCATCGCCGAGATGGGATGCGTGGTCGAAGTGCCGGAAGCCGAATGGGACCGCGTGTTTGCCGTCAATCTCAAAAGCGCCTTCCTCGCCATGAAGCATGTCATCCCGGTGATGGCGCGGCAAGGCGGCGGCTCGATCATCAATATTTCGTCGATCGCCTCGATCCGCCATCTCGGCATCTCCTATGTCACTTATGCCACGACCAAGGCCGCGATGAACCAGATGACGCGCACGACGGCGGTCGAATACGCGCCGAAACATATCCGGGTGAACTGCGTGCTGCCCGGCCTGATGAAAACACCGATGGTCGAGCACTCCGCCGGATTGGCGGCGAGTTATGCCAAGGGCGACGTCGAGGCGATGTGGCGCGCACGCGACGCGCAGGTGCCGATGGGGCATATGGGCGATGCCTGGGACGTCGCCAACGCGGCGCTATTTCTTGCCTCCGATGACTCGAAATACGTTACCGGCATCGAACTGGTGGTCGATGGCGGGATTACACTGAAGGTGAGTTAATGGCGTTAGGAGTTAACTCGCCCTCGTCGTCCCGGCGAACGCCGAGACCCATAACTCCTTACATTTGTGGTTGTAGGCACCTTGTCCAACGGCGTTCGCAAAACTTGACGACACGGCGTATGGATCCCGGCGTTCGCCGGGATGACACGATATATTAGCCCTGCGCGACATATCACCCTTGCTTCACCCCTGTGCGCTCAATTCCGCCCAGTCGAGTTCTTCCTCGATCTGATGAAAGGCGTCGTCGCCGATATCCTCGGATTGGCGTAACCTGAGCATCGACTGCCGCGCCGCGCCGATGGCGCGCCTCCGCAGCGGATCTGCCGGAAGTTCGCCACTGGAAACGCCGCCATCGGGATCGCCTTCCGCGCGAAGCAAGAGCGCGCGGTATTCCAATCTGAGGATTTCGGCTTCTTCGGACGGGTCGCCGTCGATTTCATCCAGGGCGGCCCGATAGGCAACGGCGCGGGCGCGCGCCACTTCGGCGGCGAGCAGATTGTCGTCCTTCAGCCGCAGCGCCGATACCAGTGGCCGCAGGGTCAGGCCCTGAATCACCAGCGATCCCAGCACCACGGCAAACGCCGTCAGCAGGATCAGGTCGCGGTAGGGAAAGCCTTCCGGCAATGCGAAAGCCGCCGCCAGCGTGACGATGCCGCGCATCCCGCACCACGAAACCACGATGCCGCCCGCCACCGAGGGCGGCGACATCGGCCGGCGGGGATGAAAGCCGAAGCGCGCGATCGAGAATCGCAGCACCGTATTGTACGACATCACCCAGACCATCCGGGTGAGGATCACCACGCCGAGCACGGCCGCGGCGATCAGGCAATATTGCAGCCGCAACGGCGCGTCGAGCCGCGGCCAGATCGACCCTAGCTGCAGCCCGATCAGCACGAACGCCAATACGTTGAGCA
>JAQGKC010000168.1 GCA_028290305.1 Bradyrhizobium sp. | reverse complement strand
TCACGCCATCTTGCTTGAGCGAGATGTTGCCGCCGGGGCCTTGGACCATGAGCCGGTCCCGCCCCAGGCTCGCCGCGAGCGTGATCAGGTCCTGCATCTGCGGATCGTCGAAGCCGGTCACGTCGTTTTCAACACCGCCATTAAGTTGTTGCGCCCGCCTTGGCCGGCGAATCCTGTACGCCGTAACTGCTGAACGCTGCGGTGGTTTCGCTGATGTCGGCCTCGCTCAGCAGAACCGGGCCGCCGATCGCCAGGCTCAGATAATACTGCCGCGCGATGGTCTCGAGTTCAACAGCCAGCCACATCGCCTTGTCCAGCGATGCGCCGGTCGCGATCATTCCATGATTGGCCAGCAGGCAGGCGGTCCGGCCTTCCAGTGCCTTCAGCGCGTGGTCCGACAGCTCCTTGGTGCCGAACCTCGCATAGCCGGCGACGCGCACGTTCATGCCGCCGAACGCCGCCATCATATAGTGGCACGCCGGGATTTCCTTATGTGCGATCGCCAGTACGGTGGAGTACGTCGCGTGCGTGTGGACGATGCCGCCGACATCGGGCCGCGCCTTCAAGATGTCGAGGTGGAAGCGCCATTCGGTGGAGGGCTTGAGCGGGCCTTTCCACGATCCGTATTCGCCGTCGATCGGCATCGCGGCGATCATGTCGGGAGTCAGCGAGTCGTAAGGCGTCGCGGACGGCGAGATCAGCATGGTGTTGCCATGACGGGCCGAGATGTTCCCGGACGTGCCCTGATTAAGTCCGGTGACGTTCATCCAGCGGCATTTCGCAATGATGGCTTCGCGCAACTGAAGTTCGGTGTCGCTCATGGTCAGCTCCTGACGGTTTGGCGCAAGCAGCGCTCAATATTTCTGCGGGCTCGACTTACGCAGGCCATGGGACGCGGGTGGTCCGTTCCAAGTCGCTTCCGCCGTTTGCGTCGCAACATGACGAATAGACTTGACGGCTCGTCGCGCCTCTGCAATTTTTTGCAATAAGTGAAGAAATTTGCAAGATGGAATCTGCGGTCGTGTCGGTGCGTTCCGAGAAGCTGCACATGTTGGATGGCGACGCGTCGCTCGCGACGCGCGCGGCCTGGCTGCATTTCGCGGCCGGTCTCACTCAGTCGGAGGTCGCGAGCCGCCTCAATATTCCGAGCACCAAAGCCCATCGCCTGATCGCGCGTGCGAGCCGTGAAGGCATGGTCCGCGTCTTCGTCGAAGGTCCGGTCGCCGAATGCGTTGCATTGGAAAATGCGCTTGCCGAACGGTTTGGCCTTTCGTTTTGCCGGGTTGCGCCGGATCTCGGCGAGGGCGATCTGCCGTTGAAGGCCCTGTCGCTCGAGGGGGCCGGCTTCCTGCGCCAGATTCTCGAGCGCGGCGAAGACAAGGTGATCGGGGTCGGTCATGGTCGCACGCTCGCAGCCGTCGTCGAGCAGATGCCCCAGACGCCTGCGCGGGGCGTGCAATTCGTCTCCCTGCTCGGCGGATTGACGCGGAAATTCGCAGCAAATCCCTTTGACGTCATTCACCGGCTGGCTGAGCGCACCGGGGCGGAGGCCTATCTTTTGCCGGTCCCGGTCTTCGCCAATTCCGTCGCCGACAAGGCGGTCCTGATGCAACAATACGGTATCGCTGACGTTGCCGCTCTGGCGCGCAAGGCGTCGCTCTTGATCGTTGGTATCGGTCAGATCAGCAGCGAGGGCTTTCTGGTGTCGAGCGGGATGATCAAGCCTGACGAGGTGGTCGAACTCAAGCGCGTCGGCGCCTGTGCCGATCTGCTCGGCCACTTCTTCAGTGCAGACGGCCGCATGCTGGCGACCGATTTGTCAGCTCGTGCGACCTCGATGAGCGCCGCTGAGCTGAGGAAGCACCGCATCGTCGCGATCGCGGGTGGACAAGCCAAGGTCGCAGCCCTTCGCGCCGTCCTGCGCAGCCGCGTGCTTCATGGATTTATTACCGACGAAGCAACCGCCCAGGCGCTTGCGACCGACAAGCTGGAGACAACATCCGGCAAAGAAAAAAGCAAAAGCCGCAAGGGAAAGTGAAAACGCACAAAAAAGGGAGGCTTATCTATGTTCGATCGAGAGAAGAATCTGTTTGACTCCTACGCTGCCAAACGAATCAGCCGGCGTGACCTGCTCGACGGAGCCGCGAAACTTGGCGTTGCCGGTCTTGCCGCCAACACCGCCTTTACGTCTTCCGTCTCACAAGCCATGGCGGCGGATTTCAACTGGAAGGGCCAGGCCGGCAAGTCGGTCAAGTTGCTGCTGAACAAGCACCCGTATGTCGATGCGATGATCGGCGACATCGAGGCGTTCAAGTCGCTGACCGGAATGAACGTCACCTATGACATCTTCCCAGAGGATGTCTATTTCGACAAGGTGACGGCGGCGCTATCCTCGAAGTCGGATCAGTACGACGCCTTCATGACCGGCGCGTACATGACCTGGACTTACGGCCCGGCGGGCTGGATCGAAGACCTCAACACCTACATCAAGGACGCATCGAAGACGAACCCTGCCTTCAATTGGGAAGACGTGCTGCCCGGCCTGCGTTCCTCGACTGCGTGGGATGGTGTCGCCGGATCCGAACTCGGCTCCGGCAAAGCTAAGCAGTGGTGCATCCCTTGGGGTTATGAGCTAAACAACATCGCCTATAATCGAAAGATCTTTGACAAGGTCGGCGTCAAGCCTCCGAAGAACCTCGATGAGATGCTCGAAGTCGCGGCCAAGATCACCAAGGACGCTGGCGGCCCGTACGGTGTGGGTGTTCGCGGGTCGCGCTCGTGGGCGTCGATCCATCCGGGCTTCCTGTCGGCCTATTCGAACTTCGGCCAGAAGGACTTCGAGATGGAAGGCGGCAAGCTGAAGGCCGCGATGAACACCAAGGCGTCGAAGGACTTCCATGAGAAATGGGTCAAGATGATCCAGGGCTCAGGGCCGAAGAACTGGTCGACCTATACCTGGTACCAGGTCGGCACGGACCTCGGGGCGGGTGCCTCCGGCATGATCTTCGATGCCGACATCCTCGGCTACTTCATGAATGGCGGCGAGAACAAGGAACGAGGAAATCTGGGCTACGCGCCCTTCGCTGCGAACCCGGCCGCAAAGGCGCCGACGCCCAACGTCTGGATCTGGTCGCTCGCGATGTCCAGCTTCTCCAAGCAGAAGGATGCGGCCTGGCTGTTCATGCAGTGGGCGACGTCCGTCGAACACGATCTGTTTGGCGCGCGCAAGATGGACTTCGTCAATCCGGTCCGCGCCTCGGTCTGGAAGGACAACGAGTTCCGTGACCGGATCGCGAAGTCGTATCCCGGTTATCTCGAGCAGCACGACGTCTCCGCTCCTGGTGCCAAAATCTATTTCACGGCGCAACCCTTGTTCTTTGACCTGACCACAGAGTGGGCGGCCTCGCTGCAGAAAATGGTCGCCAAGGAAATCAGCGTCGACGAAGGCCTCGACAAGCTCGCCGACAGCATCAACCGCCAGCTGAAGCAGGCGGGACTTGGCTGACGCGCGGTTGAAACCGGTGCTGATATCTGCACCATGAACTCGGGCGCAGGCTCGGACCTCAATCTTCCGAGCCGGCGTCGCCCCGGGCGACCACCTCTCTTTCGCGGTGCCTCAATGACCTTGACCCAATCTCTTCGGACGCCCGCGCGCCCGGTCCGGATGGCGAAGCTGCGCAGTCGCGCCCTGCCATATCTGCTGAGCTTGCCAGCGCTGCTGGTATGCGTTGCGATTCTGGTTCCGTTTTTCACCGCGGCGGTCTATTCGCTGCAGCGGTACCGACTGAACCTGCCGTATTTGCGCGGTTTCATCGGAGTTCAGAATTATATCGACTTCGCCTCGGATCCGGCATTCTGGAACACGTTCCGAATCTCGCTGACCTACACGGCCTTGACGGTCGTTCTCGAGCTGCTGCTCGGTCTTGCCACTGCGCTGTTGTTGCGCCGTCCGACGCGTTTTCATAACGCCGTCTCGATCGTGCTCCTCCTCCCGCTCATGACCGCGCCCGCCATCGCGGCCTTGATGTGGAAGCTGATGACCAATCCGAGCTTCGGCATCCTGTCCTATATCGTCAGCCTTCTCGGGGTCCAGGATTTCAAATGGGCCTCTGATCCGACCACGGCGCTGTTCACCGTCGTGCTGGTCGACATCTGGGTCTACACGCCATTCATCATGATCCTGCTGCTCGCGGGTCTGCGGTCGTTGCCCCGTCAGCCATTTGAGGCGGCCGCGCTCGACGGCGTTCCCGCGACGTTCGTCTTCTTTCGCATCACGCTGCCGATGCTGGCGCCCTACATCATCACGGCCTCGCTGTTCCGCCTGCTCGATTCAATTCAGCAATTCGATATCATCTACGCGATGACGCAAGGCGGGCCCGGCGATCGCCTCATGGTATTTCAGGTGCAGGCCTATCTGGAGTTCTTCCAGTACACCAATGTCGGCAGGTCGGCGGCGCTGTTGATGGTGCTCTGGATCATCACCAATATCCTGTCCAACATCTTCATCAAAAACTGGCTGCGGCTGCGCGAGCGTGCGCACCGCCACCAGTGAGTCCGAGGGGATGAACGATGGAATATATTAGCCTCACGGGCCGAATCTTCAGGGGAGCCGCGCTCACGCTGGTTCTTCTGTTCTTCATGTTCCCGATTGTCTGGATTCTGTTGATGTCGTTCCAGAGCAATGAGCAGATCCTGCGCATACCGCCGCGCCTGTTGTTCGAGCCGACACTGGCGAATTACCAGGCGCTGATCTCGGGCCAGCTGCGTACCGCCGCGGGCAATCTCGAGATCTCCTTCATGCGCAATCTGTGGAACAGCTTCGTGCTGTCGAGTGCCGCAGTGCTGCTGGCGCTCGTGCTCGGCGTGCCCGCGGCCTACGCCTTCGCGCGCTTCAAGTTTCGGCTGGGTGAAACGATCGCGTTCACGCTGCTGTCTTTTCGTTTCGCGCCGCCGCTGCTCGTGCTGCTGCCGTTATCGCTCTATTACCAACAGCTCGGCCTGAACGACACCTACTTCGGCATCGTCTGGGTTTATCAGCTGATCGCGTTGCCGCTGATCCTGTGGATCGTGCGGGGATATTTTGAAGACGTCAGTCCTGACATCGAACATGCCTATCGCCTGGCCGGACATTCGTGGGGGGAGACGTTCGCGCGCATCGCCGTCCCGCTGGCAGGACCGGGCATTGCTGCTGCCGGACTTCTCTCTTTCATCTTCTGCTGGAACAATTTCGTGTTCGCGTTGATCCTTGCCTCCGCCGACAAACAGCCCGTGACGGTGGGTGCGCTTGCATTCGTCACAGCCTCTGGAATCCAATATGGCCAGATCGCCGCGGCGATCGTTCTGTCCGTGACGCCGACCCTGCTGCTCGCGCTGTACGCGCAGCGCTATCTGGTCGAAGGGTTGTCGCTGGGCGCAGTGAAAGGCTGAGGCGATGGCGCGGCTCGAACTCAAATCGGTCGGCAAGGCGTTCGGCGCGGCACGGCCGGCTAACGGCATTTCGCTGACCGTCGAGCCTGGAGAGATCCTTGCGGTGTTCGGGCCGTCGGGCAGCGGCAAGACTGTCTTGCTGCGCATGATCGCGGGCATGTTCGAGCCGGACGAAGGGGATATCCTCGTCGCCGGGAACTCGATCGTCGGCGCGGCGCCGGAGCGGCGCGGCATCGGCATGGCGTTCCAGAATTTCGCACTGTTCCCTCACATGACCGCGCGTGCCAACATCGCGAGTGGTGTGCGAACCAAAGCTGGCGGACACGGTGCGGCGTCGAAGGTCGTGGCAATCAGCCGGCTCCTCAAGATCGAGCATGTGCTCGATCATTTCCCGCGTGAGCTCTCGAATGGCCAGAAACAGCGGACGGCGCTCGCCCGCGCGTTGATCGGTGATCCCGAGATACTCTTGCTCGACGATCCCCTGCGCAACGTCGACGCCAAGTTGCGCTATGAGATGCGCCTCGAATTGCCGAGCTTGCTCCGGCGCGGCTCGGCCGCCGCCCTGTATGTCACCCAAGACTACCGCGAGGCGATGGCCATCGCCGATCGGATTGCCGTGCTGGTCAACGGCCGGTTCGAGCAGGTCGCAACATCGGAAGATATCTACGCTGCGCCTGCCTCGGTCGCGGTGGCGCGATTGTTCGGCGATCCCGCCATCAATCTTGCCGAGGTACAGCCGGTTGATGAACACGGCGTGCTGTTTGCAATGCTGTCGGGAGCCAAAATCAGACTGGGCTCCATCAGCGGACAGCCGCTGGATCGCCCGTGCTGGCTCGGCATCCGCCCCGAACATCTCGCGATTTCGCGCTCGGCTGGCGACGATGCGATTCGGGCACGTATCCTCGCGATCACGCCGGTGAACGAGAAAGCGGTGCTGCTGCTGAAGTTGGCTGACGGCAGCGAATGGCTTGCCGCGCTGCCGCCGCGGGCGATGGAGGAGGGCGCAGGGGAGGATGTTTTCATCCGGTTCGCGCCGGAACATGCGCTACTATTCGATCGGATAAGCGGACAGCGTGTTTGCCTGTCGCACCGGCGACAGGCCGCCTGACGGGGGAGTGGAGCCAGATGGGCATACTTGAGCTTCGAGGTATCGACAAGGTCTACCGCAGTCGCGGCAAGCCGGCCGTTCATGCGGTGTGTGCGCTCGACATGGACGTCAGGAAGGGCGAGATCATCGCGCTGCTGGGGTCGTCGGGGTGCGGCAAGACCTCGACACTGCGAATGATTGCCGGATTCGAGGACGTCAGCTCCGGATCGATCACGCTCAACGGACGGCGCATCGATCATCTGCCCCCGGCGCAGCGAAGAGTGGCGATGGCATTCGAGGGCTATTCGCTCTACCCGCCGCTCACGGTGCGTGAAAACATCGCTTTCGCCCTGAAATCCCGGCAGCTATCCCGTACCGACGTCACGCGCCGGGTCGAGGCGATCGCACAACTCGTGGAGATAGGGGACATCCTGGAGAGCTTCCCACACTCGATCTCCGGGGGACAACAGCAGCGCGCGTCGCTGGCACGCGCGTTGGTGCGCGATGCGGATCTCTATCTGCTCGACGAGCCGATGGGGCAGCTCGAGCCGCAGCTCCGGGCGGTCCTGCGTGGACGTATCAAGAGCCTGCTGGCGAAGCGTGAGATGACGGCGATCTTCGTCACCCATGATCAGACCGAGGCGAGTGCCCTGGCTCACCGTATCGCCGTGATGGAAGACGGGGTGCTGCAGCAATTCGGCAGCGAAAAGGAATTGAAGGACAGCCCCGCGAACCTGTTTGTGGCAAGCTTTATCGGCGAGCCGCCGATGAACGTGCTTGATGCCACTGTGGCGCGCTCCGACGGCGGCTTTCGCTTCGCCGTCACGCCTGATGTGACCTTCGATATTCCTGGCGGGACCTTCAGCCCCGCAGCGCAGAAGAGCCTCGAAGATGTCCTGCGCGTGCGAATCGGCATTCGGCCGCAGAAAATCGGCATCGGGGCTGGAGATATCTCCGTGCGCGTCGTTTCCAATCAATGGCTCGGCGACCAGTCGCACGTCGCTGGCGACTGTGGCGGAAACCTCCTGATCGCCGTGGCACCAAGTCGGATCTCGGCGAAGCCTGGAGATATCGTTCCCTTTGCGCTGGAGCCACGTCACTTGCATGTCTTCGGCCCGGACGGAGCTGGCTTCCGCCACGCGGAGGCTGCCTGACGATGCCCGCTCCGCAAGTTCGCGACGTCATTGTTGGAATCGACGCCGGCACCTCGCTGATCAAGACGGTGGCGTTCACGCGCGAGGGCGGCCAGCTCGGCAACTTCTCCCTGCCTAACGTCTATCGCACGTCGAGGGGAGACCATGTCGAGCAGGACATGTCACGCACCTGGGACGACACGACGGCGGCGCTGCGCGGCCTCATGGCGAGCGTGCCAGATCTTCCCGCGCGGCTCGCGGCCATCGCCGTCACAGGGCAGGGCGACGGCACATGGCTGATTGACGATGAGGGGCGGCCCGTTGCGCCGGCGCTACTGTGGCTGGATTCACGCGCAGCGCACCTGGTGGAGGAAATCCGCGCCAGCCCGCAGAACGCGGCGCTCTATTGGCGCACCGGCTCCGGTCTCAATGCCTGTCAACAGGGGCCGCAGCTCGCGTGGCTGCAAGCGAACGCGCCGGAATCCATATCCCGTGCCGCGACGGCGTTTCACTGCAAGGACTGGCTCTACTTCCGCCTGACGGGGATGCGTGCGACCGATCCTTCCGAGGTGGCGTTTTCGTACGGAAACTTCCGTACCCGTCGCTACGATCCGGAGACGGCGCGGCTGATCGGCATCGCCGATCTTGCGCGCCTTGTGCCTGACGTCGTCGACGGAGCCTCCGTGACGCATCCGCTCGGGGCGGCGGCAGCCTCGAAGACAGGCTTGCCGGCGGGCGTGCCGGTATCTCTTGGCTACGTCGACGTGATCTGCAACGCGCTGGGAGCCGGCCTCTACGATCACGCACCGGAAGTAGGCTGCACCATCATCGGTTCGACCGGCATGCACATGCGGCTTGCATCCACCGCCGACGCGGTGGCGCTGAACGGCGAGGCGACCGGCTACACCATGCCGTTTCCGGTTCCTGGCCACTACGCCAAGATGCAGTCCAACATGGCGGCCACCCTCAATATCGATTGGCTGCTCGATCTGGCGCTCGGTGTGCTCGCCGGCGAGGGCATCTCGCGATCCCGCGCCGACCTGATCCGTCGGCTTGATGCCCAGGTGATGCAGGCAAGTCCAGGCGAGGTAGTGTTTCATCCCTTCATCTCCGACGCGGGAGAGCGCGGTCCGTTCGTGGCGCCCGATGCCTGCGCGCAATTCATCGGGCTGCGTTCACGCCACGGTTACTGGGATCTGATGCGCGCCGTCATGGAGGGGCTCGCATTCGCGGCACGCGACTGCTACGCCGCGATGGGGGCGTTGCCGCGGGATGTGCGCATCACGGGCGGAGCGGCGCGCAGCCGTGCGCTTCGCGCCATCCTAGGTGCTGCTCTCGGATCGAATGTTCGCGTCTGCAGCCGGGAGGAGGCTGGCGCCGCCGGCGCCGCGATGATCGCCGCGGTCGCGACCGGGTGCTATCCCGATATGATGGCCTGTGCCGATGATTGGGTGACGCCGCATCTCGGCGAACCACAAGCCCCCGACACGAGCCTCACGGAGCGCTATGAGCAGATGTTCCCGGCCTACCTGGAGGCAAGGCTCGCCTCGCGCCCGACCTGGAAGCGGCTCGCCACCTTGCGGGCGGGAGGCGCCGATGTCTGATGCTATCGCGATCATCGGTGATCGCTTCATGCTGCCTTCGATGTTCGCCCACCGGATCGCCGCGGCATGCGGCGATGGAGTGAAAATCCGATCGCTCGAGCAGCCATGGCCCGATCAGCCGATGGAGCACGGCTACGCCGATTCGCCGCTCGAACGGCTGAAGGAATTCATGGGTGATCCCGACGAGGTCACGGCATTCATCGGCGATGCCACCATGCTCGTCACACATCTGGCGCCGGTTTCGCGGGCGATGCTCGAACGGCTGCCGAACCTGAAATTCATTGCGGTTTCGCGTGGTGGACCCGTGAACATCGACATGCAGGCGGCCCGCGATCATCACGTGCTGGTCGTCAACACGCCGGGCCGGAATGCGAGCGCGGTCGCCGAGTTCACGATCGGCGCCATTCTTGCCGAGACGCGCCTCATCCGTACCGGCCACGAGGCGATGCGCGCCGGTGATTGGCGCGGGGATCTCTACCGCGCCGATCGCACCGGCCGCGAGCTCGGCGAGATGACGGTCGGTGTCATCGGCTACGGCGCGATCGGCAGCCGGGTGGTGAAGCTGCTGAAGGCCTTCGGGTGCAGAATATTGGTCGCCGACCCCTATGTGCAGATTTCAGCGCAGGATCGCAGCGACGGAGTTGAACATATGGCGCTGGACACGTTGCTGGACCGCGCCGATGTCATCACGCTGCACGCCAGGGTGACGCCCGAGACGACCGGATTCATCGGCCGCCAGGCGCTCGCGCGAACCAAAAAAGGCGCGATCTTTATCAATACCGCCCGAGGCCCGATGGTCGATTATGACGCACTCTACGAAGCGCTGGCATCTGGTCAACTCGGTGGCGCCATGCTCGATACTTTTGCCGTCGAGCCTGTTCCGCCGGATTGGCCGTTGCTGCGGCTGCCCAATGTCACGCTGACGCCCCACATCGCCGGCGCTTCCGTGCGCACCGTCACCATCGCCGCCGATCAGGCGGCCGAGGAGGTGCGCCGTTTTCTTGCCGGCGAGCCACCGCTCAATCCGTGCTGAACAAGAGCAGGAAGAAGCCATGACCCGAGACAAGAGGCTCAGCAGCGCGCGATGACCGGCGCAGCCGCGGCCAGGGATCACGGGCTGGTCGACATTGCCGTCATCGGTGGCGGCATCAACGGTGCCGGCATCGCGCGGGACGCTGCCGGCCGCGGTCTCAAGGTTCTGCTCTGTGAAAAGGGTGATGTCGCCGAGGGAACCTCGTCGCGCTCGGGAAAGCTCGTGCATGGCGGGCTGCGGTATCTCGAATATTATGAATTCCGCCTGGTGCGCGAGGCCTTGATCGAGCGGGAGGTCTTGCTTGCGTCGGCACCACACATCATTTGGCCGCTCCGGTTCGTCCTGCCGCACTCGCCGGACCAGCGGCCAGCGTGGCTCGTGCGGGCTGGACTGTTTCTCTATGATCATCTGGGCGGTAGGGAGCTACTGCCGCCGAGCCGCAGCCTCGACCTGTCGCGTGCTCCCGAAGGCGCGCCGTTGCGGCCGGAGTTTCGTCGTGCGTTCGAATATTCCGATTGCTGGGTCGATGACGCGCGTCTCGTGGTTTTGAACCTGATCGATGCAACGCGTCATGGCGCGCTGATCCTGCCGCGCACGGTGGCGACGCGGGCCCGACGGGTAGGGGAGACCTGGCAGCTGGAGATGCAAGGCGAGGATGGTCTCGTGCACGTGGCTCGCGCCCGCGTACTGGTCAACGCGGCCGGACCATGGGTCGAGGACGTCATACAAGGCGTCACCGGCTTGAACTCTTCCCATAGTGTTCGGCTCGTCAAAGGCAGTCACATCGTAGTGCCGAAATTCTGGGCCGGCTCCCACGCCTATTTGTTCCAGAATGACGATCGGCGCGTCATCTTCGTGAATCCCTACCAAGGCGATCTCGCACTGATCGGCACGACCGATATTCCCTACGAGGGACGCGCGGAGGATGTAGCGATCGACGGCGCCGAGATTCAATATCTGCTGCGGGCGCTACGCCGCTATGTGCGCATGGCGCCCGAGCATCGCGACATTGTTCATTCCTTCTCGGGCGTACGACCTCTTTATGACGACAGCGCGGAGAATCCGTCGGCAGTAACGCGGGACTACGTGCTCGAAATCGACGGCACGCCCGAAATGGCTCCGGTGTTGTCGATTTTCGGCGGCAAGATCACAACCTACCGCAAACTCGCAGAACATGCGCTGCAGCGTCTGACGCCCTGGTTTCCACGCCTGTTACCGGCATGGACTGCAGGCGCGCGCCTTCCTGGCGGCGACATTCCCGGCGGCTTCGGGGATTTCGTGGTCGATCTGCAGCACGAATATTGGGGCCTGCCAGACCCACTGATCCTTCACTATGCCCGGCTTTACGGAACGCGCGCGCGGGAGCTGTTGGGGCCGGCGCGCAACTGCTCGGATCTCGGACGCCACTTCGGCGGCGATCTCTACGAACGGGAAGCGTGCTACCTGCGCGAGACGGAATGGGCGACGCAGGCCGCCGATGTGCTGGATCGCCGGACCAAGCACGGGTTGCACCTGACATCATGCCAGCGCGCGGTCTTTGAAGACAGCTTTGGAAGGTGATGAGAATCCGCGTTTCGCTCCGAATGCGGCCTTTGGCGCAAGGCGGACACTCGAAGAAACTTCAACTGATGGGCCGATCGACGGGAAAAGGATGCAGGCCAGTCAGCCCCTTCGTGCGATGAGACCGCCGTATCTACGATTGAAGTGCGGATTGCTTGTTGTGCACGCAGGGCAATGTCAGTCTAGCTCATGTCAGGCGCAGACGCGAAGCAGGGCGTTTCTAGTGCGGCAATGCCGAACGGGAATTTCTAAGCTACTGATTTCGCTGGTGGGCCCGGCAGGACTCAAACCTGCAACCAGACCGTTATGAGCGGCAGAATAGCGATTGGCTTTATTGATTTTGCTGTGCTTTTGTTTGATTTCGTTCGCGTTCGATACGCTTCGATCAGATTGATTCTGGTGCGAAACTGGTGCGGTCCGCGGCTGGCCATCGAGATTCCCAGCTCGCATATTTGGCCGATGGAGCTCGGAAATCGTCGGCTCGAAGACCTTGGACTTCACGAGTTCGGAATGTGGTCGCTCCGTGAGCGGTGGTAGGCAGCCGTTGACGCGAATAACCTGTGCATTAATGTCCCCAGGCGCCATCGGGATCTCTGGCGACATCCCGAAGAAACCCAAAAAGTCTCTCAGACAGAGACGCGATGAGATCCGCAGAAGAGAATATCACGCTGGATACAACTCACATTGAGAGCGATGTCCTGGTGATCGGAGCCGGTGGCGCCGGCATGTATGCGGCACTTGAAGCGGCGCGGGCCAGCGTATCGGTGGTTCTGGCGGACCGTAGCCTGATCGGGCGCGGCGGTGCTACGGTTATGGCTCAAATGACCGTGGCGGCGGCATTGGGCGAGCAGACACCGGATCGTTGGGAGCATCATTTATCCGACACCCTGGTTGCGGGGCGTGGCCTCTGCGATGAGCGTCTCGCGGCGCTGCTGTGCGAGGATGGACCGCGGCGCTTGCGCGAGATGGACGACTGGAAGGTCGGTTGGGCACGGGAAGACGGTCGCATCAAGCAGGCTCATGCACCCGGCCATGATCGTCCGCGCTGTGCTTATGTTGATTTTCTCTCCACAGGTCCGGCGGTGTCGCGCACCCTGCGGTCCCGCTTGAATGTGGTGGACGGCATCCGCAGGATCGGGGATCTGCTGATCGTCGATATCGCGGTTTATAACGGCGAGGCGTGCGGAGCAACGGCACTTCATTTGACGACCGGTCGCCCAGTCACGATCGCGGCTAAAGCCGTCATCATCGCAACCGGCGGCCTAACGGGACTTTACCGTCGCAACAGCGCATCCTGCAACATGGGCGGCGATGGGTATGCCCTAGCGTTGCGCGCCGGTGCCGAACTCATCGATATGGAGTTCGTGCAATTCTTTCCGATCGGCCATCTGGCGCCGAGACTCGTTGGGATGGATCCGATCATGTGGGATCCGTTCCGCTATAAACTTGGCGGCAAGCTGCTCAACGCCGACATGCGCGAGTTCGAAGAATGCTATACGACACCCGACAGCCGCAGCGACGGCCGTTATGTGCTGACGCGTGATCTGGCCACCTATGCCATCACCAAGGAAGTCGAGGCTGGCCGCGGCAGTCCTGCCGGCGGCGCCTATCTCAGCTTCCAGCATGTGCCCGAGGCCGAGATAAGGAGTGCCTTCGGGCCCGTGGTGGATCGGCTCGCTGCAAACGGAATCGATCTGGCCAGGCAACCGATCGAGGTCGCTCCTATCGCCCATTATCACATGGGCGGCATTCGGGTCGCCGAAACGATGCAAACGCGCGTGCCCGGTCTTTACGCGTGTGGCGAAGCGGTCGGGGGCGCCAATGGCGCCAATCGGCTTTCGGGCAACGCGATCACGGAGGCGCTTGTATTCGGCGCCTGTGCCGGTCGCGCCGCCGCGCAGTCCGCCTCGCGAGGGTTGCTGTCCTGGCGGCCGGAGGTGGCGCATAGCGCCCTCGATTTGCTGCGCAGCGCAAAGGTCCGCGAGGCGCCCAATCTCGCTGCAGTCATTGTGGAATTGAAGAAAGTAATGGCTGAGATGGTCGGCCCCTTCCGCACAGGGGAGGACTTGCGCGCGGCCGCACAAGCAATCGAGCGTTTGAAAGCCGAAGTCGGTGAATTGCCGGTTTCATCCGCAGAGAAGTTCGATCCCGTCCTGATCGACTGGCTCGACCTTCGCAACATGCTACTCGTCGCCCAATCGGTTACGTTATCGGCATGGGCCCGCACCGAGAGCCGTGGCGGCCATCAGCGGGAAGATTATCCGACGTTGGACGACAACTGGACGGTAAATCAGATCGTGGGTCTTTCGAGCGGAAAAATTCATCTCGGGCGCAGCATACCCTCAGGTGACCGGACCGTGGCATGAAGGCGACGCTTACAATCCAGCGTGGCGCGCTCGGCGAGATACCGCGTGTCGAAAGCTTTGACGTCGGGTTCGAACCAGGCCAGTCCGTGCTTGACGGCTTGCGCGCGCTCCGGTCGCAGGCCGATCCGACGCTGGCGTTTCGCTTCTCCTGCATAAACGCCAATGCCTGCAAGGAATGCATGATGCTGATCGACGGCAAGGTCGATTACGCCTGCACGGTTCGGCTCAAGGAAGGCGTGACCACCCTCGCGCCGCTGCCAAAGAAAACCCTGATCCGCGATCTCGTCACGGAAATCGCGCCGCCGGACGAGCGGCTTTAACTTCGACCGGTAGCCTCTACGCCCAGAAAGGCCTTTGAAAGAACCTGATCCTCGATGAGATCTTGCGCAGAACCCGATGCCAGGATCGTTCCGGTCTCCATGAGATAGGCACGGCTTGCGATCTTGAGCGCCTGGCGGGCTTTCTGCTCGACCAGCAACACTGTCAGCCCTTCGTCGCGCAGCTGCACCAGCATTTCGAACACGAAGTCCGTCATCTTCGGCGCCAGGCCGAGCGACGGTTCGTCGAGTAACAGCAGTTTGGGCTTCGACAGCAGCGCGCGGGCGATCGCCAGCATTTGCTGTTCGCCACCGCTCAACAGGCCTGCCATGGAGTTCTTCCGCTCAGCGAGGATTGGAAAGCGGGACTGAACTTCGCGCAGATCTTCGGTCGCCTGCGCTCTGTCCGGGCGCGTATAGGTGCCCATCAGCAGATTCTCCTCGACCGTCATGCTCGACAGAATACCGCGGCCCTCCGGCACCATGGCAAGACCGCGGCTCAGATTGCGCTCGGCGCTGTTTGGCTTCAATCGCTGGCCGCTGTAGACGATATCTCCTTGGTAGGGCAGAAGGCCTGCGATCGCGCGGGCGACGGTGGTTTTGCCAGCGCCGTTTGCGCCGATCAGGGCCACGATCTCTCCCGGAGCGATGTCGAGGTCGACACCGCGCACGGCGGAGATGGCGCCGTAATTTACAGCGAGGTTGCGAACTTGCAGCATCACGCGACCTGACCGAGATAGGCGTCCAGAACCGCCGGATTTGTGCGGACCTCGTCCGGTCGGCCCTTGGCGATCAAGACGCCGAAATCCAGGACGTAGAGCTGGTCGCAGAGGCCCATGACGAACGTCATATCGTGATCAATCAGTAGAATGCTGATTCCTTCGTCGCGGAGTTTGAGGATCAATTGGCGGATACCATCCGCCTCGTGATGGCTCATGCCGGCGACCGGCTCGTCGAGCAGCAGCAATCTCGGACGCGCGGTAATGGCGCGGGCCAATTCTACCCTGCGCTGCATGCCATAAGGCAGCGAACGGGCCACCCGGTCCCTGACGTCCCCAAGCTCAAAGAATTCCAGGGCTTCCCGGGCGCGATGTAAAGCCGCCGGACTGACCCAATGCGTCGGCAACAGGCGTCGTAGTGAAAAACCATCATGCGGCTGCGCGACCAGCAAATGCTCCCAAACCGTCATGTCGGCGAACAGGCGAATATTCTGAAAAGTCCGCGAGATTCCCGCCCGCACGATCTGGTACGAAGGCTGGGCCGTTATGTCGTTGCCCTCGAGTAATACCTCGCCTTTGCTGGCACGATAGGCACCGGTGATAATATTGAATGTCGTGGTCTTGCCGGCGCCGTTCGGGCCGATGATTCCGACAATCTGACCTGACAAAACCTCGAGCGAAACATCACTGAGCGCGCGGACGCCGCCGAATGTCTTGGTGACGCCCGACAGCGTAAGAAGCGGCGCTTGTCCGGCGCCGTTCATGCGGGGCGCCGCAATGCGAAGGCGCGAAACAGCGAGCGGTCGAGAATGCCCTGGCGTCGCACCAGCAGCATCGCGATCAACAGCGTGCCGAAAGCGGCAAATCTCCACTCTGTGAGGAAGCGCAGATATTCGGGCAGCAGGACCAGCAACAGGGCGCCGACCAGTGCGCCGGGGCCGACGGTCGAACCGCCTAGGATGACGGCGAGCACGAAGTCGATCGACCGCTCGAAGTTGAAATTGCCGGGCTCGATATAGACGTGATGGTGTGCGAACAGGCCTCCTGCTAGTGCCGCAACCGCGGCGGCGAAGCCGAATGCACCAACCTTGATGGTTGTAGTGTTGAGGCCGACGAGCCCCGCGGCGGTATCGTCATGGCAGACCGCGCGCATTTCGAGCCAGATCTGCGAGCGCTCCAGGATCATGACGAGCAGGAGGATGGCAGCAGCCCATGACCAGATATAATCGTTCGAGATGTGGTGCATGCCGTGGAAGCCGCCGGAGCCGCCCATCGCGTCGAGATTGAGAAAAAAACTGCGGACCATCTCACCAAACCCAAGCGTGGCCATCGCCAGATATATTCCCTTGAGCCGCAATGCCGGGAAGCCGACGATCAGCCCGATGATGCCTGCGGCGACGGCGGCGATCACCAGCGCTGGCGTCAACGGGATGCCGACCGTTACGGTCAGGTAAGAGGTCAGATAGGCACCGATGCCCATGAAGCCGGCGTTGCCGAGCGACAACTGGCCAGTCGCCAGCGTGATGTAAACGCTCAAGGCGCCGAGCAGGAGGATGCCGACATCCGCCAGCAGGCCGGCGTAATAGGTCGACATCAGACTCGCTGTCCCTGGTCGGAGCGGGCGCCACCCAGGATCCCCTGCGGCCGCAACAGCAGGATCGCGATCATGAAGCCGTACACGACGAAGTCGCGGATCTGCGATCCGCCATAGGCGATGGTCATCACTTCTGTGACGCCGATCAGCGGACCGGCGATGAGCGCACCCCATATTCGGGTGGTGCCGCCGACTACCATGACGGCAATGGCCTTCAGGCCGATCTCGACGCCGATATAAGGCGTGATCGCCGCGTAATGCAGCCCGATCAAGACGCCGGCCGCGCCGGCGAGGGCACCCGACAACATAAAGGCCATAAGCGTGACGCGGCCGGCGGAAACACCTAGCAGGCGTGCGACATCGCGATTTTCGGCGACCGCCCGTAGCGCGCGTCCAGTGGGCGTGCGCTGGACGACAAAAGCGAGCAGCGCGACCAGAACCGCGGTCGCGCCCAGCACTGTGAGTTGCATCGCGCTGATGCTGACGGGGCCAAGCGTGAACCGCCCGGCCAGAACTTCGTCCGATAATTGCAGCGGATCGGAGCCCCATACATTGGTGGCGACATTCTGCAGGATGATCGAGAAACCGAGCGTGCTGAGCATCGGCGTCACCACCGGCGCATCCCGGAACGGCTGGTAGCCGATCTTCTCGATCACGACAGCGACCAGCGCAGCGCCACTCATTCCGGCGAGCAATGCGACCGGCAGCGGCAGCTTGGCCATCATGGCCGCAAAACCGAAATAGCCGCCGAGCATGAAGAGCTCGGCGATCGCCAGGTTGAGAACGCCCAGAATCCCCATCACGAGCGAAAACGACAGGGCGATCAGGGTATAGACTGCTCCGAGCGTCAGGCCATTAACGAGCTGCTGGAGAAGCACAGGTCTGATCTGTCCCTTGGCTGACGGTGACCGCCCGAAGCTATCGCATCAGCAACCGGGATGGCCGGGTGCCGCGCTGCATCCGCGAAGTTTCGACTGCCAGGCTCCGTTTTCGCCTTGCAGGATATAGAACGCCTTGACGGCGTCGCCGTCCTCGTTGAAGCCGATCGGACCACCCAGTCCGGGGAAGCTGCTGAGCTTGGCCATGTAATCGCGGATCTTGGTACGATCGGCCTCGAGGTCTTCCGGCTTCCCGGTCACGCCGCTGGCCTTGATCGCGTCGACATAGATGCTGACGATCTCATAGATATTGGCGTCGTACATGCTGGGTTCGATTTCAGTCGGCAGACCGCTGGTCTTGCGCAGCAGCGGTTGCAGTTCGTTGACGAACGCTTCGGGCTTTTCTCCTTTCATTGTGGCATAGAACGTAGCCGGCGCGACGATCGGGATTTCCGGCGCGGCCTTCAGGATCGCCGACGATATCAATTGAGTCGATCCGACGACGGGTTTGATCATGTCCTGCCGCTTCATCTCGCGGATGACCGTGACCGCCTGGCTGTAGTCCGCGCTCACCACAACGCCGTCCGGATTGAGCGCCTTCATCTTGGTGACCTGCGCGCTGACGTCGAGATCGCCGGTGTTGAACGACAGGAGATCGGTAGCGTTGAGAACCTCGATGTCGTTTTCCTTCATCAATCCCGGCATGATCTTGCTGCCGACGGTCGCCGCCGTCGCGTCCTTCGAATCGTAGATGATGGCGACCGATTTGATGTTGAAGGCTATTTTGTAATAGGGGACCGTGGTTCGGCCGAGCACGCCTTCATCGATGGTATTGCGGAAAGCCCAGGGGCGATTGAGCTTGGCAACTCCGGGCTTCGAGGATGCCTGCGACGTCGATACGATCTTCATCTCGTTGGCGACCGGAAACGTTACTTCGGCCGCACTGCTGGTCAGCGGGCCCGCCACAGCCAACACCTTGTCGTCGCCGGCGAGCTTGCGCAGATCGTTGGTCGCCTGCGCGGGCTTGGTGGCATCGTCGAGGATCGCGATGTGGAGTTTGGCGCCATTGATGCCGCCGCTGCTGTTGACCTGTTTCTCCAGCATCTGAAGCGTTGTCGTGTTGGCACGGCCCCATTCAGCGAAGGGACCGCTGCTGGGGACCACGGCGCCCAACACGATCTCCTGCGCGAAACTCGCGCCGGTGGTGCCCAACGTCAACGCCAAGCCCAGCCCGGCGAGACAAAATGCTTTGCGCGAATTCGACGTCATGCACGTTCTCCCCAACACCGCCGGCGAAATCCAGTGTCATCATTGCAACCGCATCGCGGCCCGAACTCTTGCCGCATCCTGGCTCTACCGATGCATCCCGCATGCCAATCATGGTGTGATCCAGAGCTTGTGCCTCAACCCGCCAAAGCAACGCTACCACCGGTTAGTCAGCTTGAAAAGCTTCGTTTGTTATGTAATTCTTAAAGTGAGTTTGCCTCGAGGCGGGAATGGGCGAGACCATCATGAAGATCAAGCGGGTCCTTACGTTTCTTGATGAGGTTCGCAGCGATGCAGGGCATGATGTCTCACCTCGGCTACGCAAGGCGGCCGCCGTTGCGGTTCTCGACAATCCGTTCGCCGGACGTTTCGAGAAAGACCTGTCTTCGCTCACCAAAGCCAGCGAGGTCGTCGGCCGGGAAATTTGCGCGATCGCCGTGCAATTATTGGCGCCTGACAAGGCAGTAAGTTACGGCAAGGCGGCGATTGTGGGTACCGACGGTGAGCAGGAACACGGCAACGCGATGTTGACGACGGTGTTCGGTAACGTCATGCGGGAAGCGGTTGGTGGCGGCAAAGCTTGGATTTCGTCCTTGACCAAACGGGCCGCACCCGGCAGTTCCATTGACGTACCGCTTGCTCACAAGGACGCGCTGTATGTCCGTTCGCATTATGATGGAATGACGATCATGCTGCCGGATGCTCCGCGGCCCGACGAGATTGCAATCATCGCCGTTTACGCGACGCGCGGCCGACCCAATCACCGCGTTGGAGGACTTTCGGCGGCTGACATCAAGGGCGAAGACGGTCTGGTGTAAGGTTCGTCGACGGCAGACCGGCCAGACAATTCTCTGAACAGGGCAGATCATGACGGTTGCAAGGACGGGTGCAGAACACATCGCCTCGCTGAAGGATGGCCGTACCGTTTATCTCGACGGTCAGCTTGTGCCCGACGTTACGACACATCCGGCTTTCAGGAATGCGGTGCGGTCGGCAGGCGCGCTTTACGATTTCCAGGCGAAACCGGAAAACATCGAACTGATGACGTTCGCGCCGGAAGGCTCCAGCCGCCGTGTCAATCGCGCCTGGCAGATGCCTCGTAGCTATGAGGAGATGGTGTTGCGCCGTAAGGCGTTGCAAGCCTGGGCTCGGGTTCATTACGGCTTCATGGGCCGTTCGCCTGACCATGTCGCCTCGGCGCTGGTCGGTCAGCGAATGGGAATTGACGTTTTCAGGAAGCACAGCCCCGACCGCGCCAAGGCGTTCATCGACTATTTCGACTACGCCATGAAGAATGACCTGTTCCTTACTTACGTGATCATCAACCCCCAGGGCGAGCGCGCAAAGGATTGGGGCCAGCAGGCCGATGATCTTGTCGCCCGGATCGTCGACGAGGACGCTAGCGGCATCACCATTCGTGGCGCCAAGATGCTGGGTACCAGTTCGATCATGGCGAATGAAGTTCTGGTCGCCAATCTTCAGCCATTGAAGCCCGGTGAGGAAGACTTGGCATTTTCCTGCGCGCTGCCGATCCACACCAGAGGCATCCGCATTCTATCGCGCAAATCATACGAGTCCTCGGCGGTTTCGATCTTCGACAATCCGCTGTCGTCCCGGTTCGACGAGAACGACGCGTTGATGTACTTCGATGATGTGAAAGTGCCGTGGGACCGACTGTTCGTTTATCGCGACACCGATGTCTGCAGGCAGCAGTTCCATGAAACCCACGGGCATTCCTATCAAAATTACCAGGCGCAGATTCGCCTGTCGGTAAAGATCAAGTTTCTCGCCGGCCTGGCACGCCGCCTGACAGAAGCGATCGGCACCACCAAAATCCCGGCAGTCAGTGAAAAGCTTGGTTATATGGCGGCTCAGGCCAGCATGGTGGAAGCGATGCTGTCGGGCATGGAGGCCAGCGGTTGGCAGTCCGGTGAGTACTGGGTGCCGAACAAGCATTTCATGTATTCGGCGCAGGTTTTGACGCAGGATCTTTATCCGCTTTTCGTCAACTCGATCCGCGATCTCTCGGGCGGCGCCCTGATCATGTTGCCGTCCTCGATCGAGGACTTCAAGGATCCTGTGCTCAAGAAGATCATTCACACTACCCAGCGGGCCGCAACGATGGAGCCGGAGGATAAGGTGAAATTCCTCAAGGCCTGCTGGGACGCGATAGGTTCGGAGTTTGGATCGCGGCATCAGCAGTATGAAATGTTCTATGCGGGGGCGCGGTTCGTCACCGCAGGCCACAGCTTCAGGACGTATGACTGGAATTCAGCAACCGGTATGGTAGAGAATTTACTCTCATCCTATGCGCTCGCGGACGAATTGAAGAGCTGACGCATCGACGAAGGGGCCGCTGTGAAAGTCGCGATCGTCAATCTGGGTGAAATCGTTTCCGGCGACTGGCGCAACCCGTTCACCACGGGTGACGCCATTATCTCGGACAATGGCAAGATCGTGAGCGTGGGTACCGCCTCGTCGGCCGCGGTCGAGGCCGCAGATGTCGTCATCGACGCCGGCGGCATGACGGCGATTCCGGGCCTGATCGATTCCCACGTTCACATCACCTTCGGCGACTATACACCGCGCCAGCGCACGGTAGGCTATCTCGAAAGCTACCTGCACGGCGGTGTCACGACGTCGATCTCGGCGTCCGAGGTGCATGTTCCTGGCCGCCCGCGCGATGTTGAAGGCGTGAAGGCGCTGGCGCTGGCTGCGCAGCGTTGCTTTGCGGATTATCGTCCAGGCGGCATGCGGGTCATCGCAGGTTCGGTAATTCTTGAGCCCGGCATGGAGAAGGCCGATTTCGTCGAGCTCGCGAGCAAGGGTGTCGGCTTGGCAAAAGCCGGCTTTGGCGCAGTGAAATCAGCTTACGATTATGTTCCGATGGTCGCCGACGCGAAGGCGGCAGGGCTGATTACCACCTGTCATACCGGTGGATCATCGATTCCCGGCTCTGGCGCCATAACCGGCGATCATCTGCTCAAGATGCATCCGCACGTGTCTTTCCATATCAATGGCGGGCCGACGGCGATGCCGGATCGGGATTTCGAACGCGTCATCCGCGAGAGCACCATGGCGCTGCAGGTGTGCACCGCCGGCAATTTGCGGACCACGCTGTTGTGTGGTCGGCTTGCGATGCAGCTCGATGCATTCGATCGCTTCATCATTGCGACGGACACGCCGACCGGTAGCGGCATCATGCCTCTCGGCATCCTCTACACCATGGCGCATCTGGCGAGCCTCACGGAAATGAGTCCGGAGCAGGCGGTTTGCGCTGCATCAGGAAACAATGCGAAAGTGTATCGGCTCGACAGCGGCTTTTTGAAAGCAGGGAGTGCCGCCGACATTGTGCTTTTGGATGCGCCCGATGGAGGCACGCAGGACAGCGCCCTCGCGGCGATCAAGCACGGCGATATCGCCGCGATCGGCGGGGCTGTAACCGCGGGTATCCCGCGGTTTGTAGGTCGAAGTCGCAACACGCCGGCGACCACGCGTAAAGCCACAATAGCTCGGTCGAACGTGATGCAGGATTTTGCGGCCGCAGCTCACTGAACTGCGGGCAGCATTTCTGGTCAGACGGGATCGAAGTAGTGGATTTCAAAAAGTACGCAGCCGTTCTTTGACTTGAACGGGCCATGATAGGCGCCGGGTGGCCTGGAAGCGTAGGTATTAGGAGCGTACGATGTCCCGCCTTCGCCTGTCTCGTCGTTGCCGACGGTCAGATCCCCCGAGACGAGGTAAACCTCCTCCCAGTATTCGTGCACGAATGGCTTGGTGGTGTAGACGCCGGGCGCAAAGCGGAGTAGGCGCGAGCGCGAGCCGCGTTTGTTGTCTTCGTCGAGCGCCCCAGACAAGATTTTCTGCTGGATACCGGCCGGATAGCCGGCTGGCGTTTCCCAGCCGGTGGACATGTCGACGGCGTGGAATTCCTTGTGTTCCTTGTTGACGCCCATAAATCCGTATCCTTCCGATATTCTTTGATTGCGTATACTGGATTGCTCAAGAGTTCACCAGCCGTGGAGAAGCACGGCTTCGTGCGGCGGCGTGTGTGCGTTGGCCGAACTGGCAAGCTGCCGGTAGCGTCCTTCAAACAATACCAGCGGCCGGCCGCGATTGACGGAATGTTCGTGCATCGCAGCGACCCGAGCGCCGAAGATCTCATGGTCGCCACCATCAAATCGCGCGTAAGTTTCGCATTCGAAGACAACCGCCGGATTCGGGAGCATCGGCACGCCGGTATCGCCGGTCAACGGGGAAATGCCTTCCCATTTGTCGCCTTTGGAGCGCGCGAGTCGATTGGAACCTGCTTCCGCTCTTCATTGAGCACGTTGATAGCGTAGCGATCGATCCCCTGCCACACCGCGAAGCTGTGCGCCTGGCGAAGCACACTGAACAGGATCAGAGGCGGATCGAGCGACATCGAATTGAACGAACTCATGGTCATCCCGATAAGTTGGTCCGCGGCGGTTCGCGCGGTGGCGACCACCACGCCGGTCGGAAATTGCCCAAGGGCGCTGCGGAATCCGCGGGAATCCATGCTGGCCTCCGAACGGACAACGTCATATATACGTTATAACTTAGCTAGTTTTCAAAGTCTTTTTGAGGGGACCAGACGGCGTGCTCCACTTCGATCTTCACGCGCCCGGGCAGGGCAAACAATCGATCACACTGGAACCCTTAGCGCTGATTGTGGCCGGCTGGACCGGCCGCGATGAGGCGGCGTTACGCCATCACATCGAGGAATTGGCCGCTATCGGCGTGCCGCGCCCTTCGTCGGTCCCGGTATTCTATCGCAACAGTTTCCTCAACCTCACGCAGGCGCCGGCACTGGAGGTTCTGGGACCGGATACATCGGGCGAGGTCGAGCCCGTCGTCGTTGACCTGGGCGATATGCTTTGCCTGACGGTCGGGTCGGATCATACAGACCGGAAAGCCGAGACCATGGGGATCGCGCTCTCGAAGCAGCTTTGCCCCAAATCGCTCGGCCACAATCTCTGGAGACTCGAGGACGTCGTCGGGCACTGGGATCAACTGAAGCTTCGATCGTTCGCGACCATCGATGGCCGGCGGCTGGCCTACCAGGACGGCTTGTTGTCCGCGATGCGTCCGCCTCATGATCTGGTCGAGCGTTATGGATCAGGGCTTGCGCGTGGGACCGTGATGTATTGCGGAACGCTCGGAGCCATCGGTGGCATCCGGCCTGCAACCCGCTTTGAGATGGAGCTTGAGGATCCCGTGCTGGGTCGCACGTTGAAACACGCCTACGACATCAAAACCTTGCCTGTTGTCAGCTAGTATCTGACATCACCTGATTCCGGAGAAGCGCCTTGCCACGCCAAAAAGCTAAGTCCGAGCGTAGCCAGCCGCCGCGCAACCAAATGCTTCGTCGTGGCGAAGTCACCAAGTCCAAGGCACCTCTGCCCTTGACGGTGACCCGTCCCGAATTGCTCAACGACGGCACCGACCGCAATTTTCGCAAATTCGTACATAATATCTTTGCCTTCATGGCGCGCCACGAAGCGATCCGCGATGGCCACGCCCGCCAAATTGGGCTGGCCGGTATCGAATACACCGTCCTGATTTCCATCGGTCATCTCGCCCTCGATGGCGACGTGAATGTGAAGACGGTCGCCGATCATCTGCATATGAGCGGGGCGTTCATCACGACTGTCACCAGCAAGCTGCAAACCCTGGGTCTAGTCGAAAAGACCCAGGACAGCGCCGACCGGCGGCGGATTTCGCTGGTAACGACCGAAAAAGGAAAATCCTTGCTGCGTACGCTGGCACCCTATCAGCGCGAAATCAACGACGTCGAGTTCGCGTCGCTGAGCAAGGAAGAGTTTCAGTTTTTGTCAAAAATCATCGAGGATATGATCGAGACCGGCGATGAAGCAGTCGCCTTGCAGCGATACAAGTCCTCGATCAAGGATGACAGCAAGGTAGCCTGATGGCGCACGCCGCATACATATTCTCTAGCACCGTTAGCGAAGGAAATATCTGCGCGACCTCAAACGACCGCGAGATGTCCCGCCTCTCGAAATGGATCGTTCCTTTTGTGGGGATCGTGTTGATGAAAGCCGTTCTGGCGGCTCCGTTGGAGTCGATCATGCCGACAGTCTGTCGCGGCGGCACGCTGACGGTAATGTCCCGCGCGGCCAGCACGAGCCAAAACTGTCCCATAAAAGCGCTCGACGGCGTTCCATGATAGTAAGGCAAAATTGCGCGAGTCTAAGCGCCAGCGAATATGGAAAGGTCAAAGGCAAAGCCTTTTCCGATATTTGAACGGGACGTTCAGAATGCGAAGTGAGCAACTACCGAAGAATTGGACGACGCTGATTTTGGCGATGCTCTTATCGACGGCATCTCTCGCGGTACCTTGCGCAGGAGCGGCTGGCTTTCCCGACAAGCCAATCACGATCGTGGTACCCTTTCCTGCGGGAAGCACCAGCGACACGATTCCACGAATGGCGGGTCCATTGATTTCCAAGTCGCTTGGCGTTCCGGTGATTATCGAGAACCGCGGCGGTGCAAACGGATCGATCGGGGCGGCTCGCGTCGCATCCTCCACGGCAGATGGCTATACACTTCTGCTTGCGACTACCGGTGTGCTCGCAATCAACCAATGGATCTACGAGAAGCCCGCGTATCTTCCTGAAAGGGACTTTGCGCCGATTACCAATGCCGCGTCGACGCCGAACATTATTGTCGTCAATCCCTTGGTTAAGGCAAGCTCTTTGAAGGAGTTGGTGTCGTTGGCGAAAGCTGAACCTGGCAAGCTAACCTACGCATCAGCCGGCAACGGAAGCACGAGTCACATCTGTGGCGAGACGTTGAAGGTGATCGAAGGCGTTGATATCGTCCACGTACCTTACCAAGGACCGGCTCCGGCCATCCAAGATGTCCTCGGCGGACGAGTATCCATGATTTGCGACAATCTATCCAATGTGGTTCAGCAGGTTCGAAGCGGAACGCTGAAGCCGATCGTTGTGACTGCGAGCGCACCGAGCGAGGCACTGCCGGATGTACCGACTTCGTCGCAAGTAGGGTCGCCGGACCTGTTGGCGGGAATCTGGTACGGTTTTGTAGCTCCATCGGCAACCCCGAAAAACGTTATCGAAACGCTCAACAAGGCCATCGTGGATGCGTTGCGAGATCCTTCAGTCGCGGATCGTCTGGAAGGCATTGGTTTGACCGTGATCGCGGATAAGCCCGATGAATTCGGGGCATTTATCGCAAAGGAGTCCGCGCGGATGGAGAGTATTGTGACGCGCGCAAAAGCGAAGATTTACAACTGATGTCTTCGGCGCAAAGGGCACCATAGAGATGGGGACTCAATGTCACTTGTCTCGGCGACACGCGCCTCGGCACCTTCGGTCAGGGGCCAAGGCTCGATCGCACATTATCCTTGAGGCCGTGAGAATATGAGTCAAGCTGTTTATCCAGTGGTCATTGCGGGCGCCGGGCCGGTCGGAATGGTTGCCGCGGCGGACCTGGTGCGACAAAACATTCCGGTATTGGTCCTAGAGAAAAACGAACGTCTTGGCCGCGAGTCACGCGCCTCAACCTTCCATCCGCCCACCCTGGACATGCTGGACAATCTCGGCTTTGCTCAGAAGCTGATAGCTCAGGGCCTGAAAGCGCCGACTGTTCAGTACAGCTCGTCGCAAGACGGCGTGCTTGGGACCTTCAACTTCAACGCGATCTCCGATCTTGTGAAACACCCGTTTCGGTTACAGGCCGAGCAGTTCAAGCTGACCCGAATCATTTTGGATGATCTCTCTGGCAGTCCGCTTTTTTCCATCGTCTTCGGTGCTGAAGTCCGATCGGTCGAACAATCTGTTGATAGCGCCAGGCTCGTGGTGACGAATAATGGCCGTAACGAACTGTATGAGTGCGAATGGCTGATAGGAGCAGACGGCGCAAACAGCATGGTCCGGAGAAGCCAGGATATGGAATTCGAGGGATTCACGTGGCCGGAGCGCTTTTTGGTGATGACAACTCCTGTCGACTTTACGAAGATACGTCCGGGCGTTTCCTCGGTGAGCTATGTGGCCGATCCCGATCGCTGGTATTTTCTTCTGCAAATTCTCGGAGCGTGGCGTGTCATGATGCCGGTGGCGGCCGAAGTGACCGATGCAGAGGCTTTATCTGAAGAATACGTATCCTCGTCAATCCGGCGCGTCGTGCCGAAAAATATCGAGTGTCCGATCCTTCATATGACGCTATATCGCGTACACCAGCGCGTCGCGAGCAACTTCAGGAAGGGCCGTTCGTTCCTGGCAGGAGATGCCGCGCACGTCAACAATCCGCTAGGAGGAATGGGCATGAACGGCGGCATTCACGATGCGCTCAATCTTACCTCGAAGCTCGGCGCTGTCATCAGGCGTGAAGCCGACGAGAATCTCCTAGCCGACTACGATTTTCAACGGCGCACCGTCACCATGCAAGCGATTCAAGGTGACACCATTCGGAACAAAAAGAATCTTGAAGCGAAAGACGAAGCCGATCGGACTCGTTTCCGTGCTGAAATCAGAGCGGCGGTGGCGGACCCCGAAAAGCGTCGACAATTGCTGCGTCGGATAGCGATGCTGGACTCTCTCGATCGGGCTGCGGCGCTCCATGCAACTTGATGCCGAGCACTCTTGGTGGCGTATCTGGGCCCGGTATCTTGAGCGCTTTTGACCCCCAGCAAGCGCCTCCCTGCGCTTAAGGTGGTTCGAAGATAATGGAGCCGCTTTCTAGGCCGCTGGAGATCGACAGCGCGGCTCTGCCGCAGTACTCTCATGGTAAGTCGACCGTTTGCGGGCCGTTCGATCGTAGAAGTGAAAGCCCTTATTAGCTCATTGGTGCGCCATCACCGCCGAATCTACGATCAAGGGCGGGAGAGGATCGCAGCGGAAGCGACGTCCAGCGGCGACTTTTAGTTCGGCCGTCAGCATGCAAACTGGCCCGAGGGGGCTCTCGAGGCGAGGCTGCGCCTTCCATGCCATATCGCGAATTGGCGCGCGATGCTGGCGAAATGGAACCCCTTTGGGTTACCGTCAACATCAACCTCCGGCTCATGTCCCGTCGATGATACCAATCTTGGGGAGTGGCTCGTTCGCAACGGTCTCGCGTTCGATTGGCCGCAGCATTCGAACGGCAGGTACGACGCCGTACAGCGTGACGCGGATCGTTCAGGCCGCGGGATATGGGCGGCCACGTAGAGCCATGGTTGTATCGCGTATGCGTCCGGTTGGGCGGTATCCCCGACCAACCGTTCAGATGACGCGAACGCAAATCCTTGAACATGTCTTCACGCGGCGAGTCGGAGCCTCCGCAGCTTAGGTGGTAATCAAGATCGAGTGAGCTGGCGCGATTTGCGCGACTCGCGCTAAGCAATCACCGTCTGTCAGCTCACTGCGGCAAAAGGAACAAGATGATTGCAGCTACCCGTGAATTGCCGGCTTCAGGTTACGCGCTCGAAGTTGATGGCCGATTGAAAGCTGAATTTGCTACCAGGGACGGAGCCAAGACCGGTGCGGAAGAGCTGAAGAAGCGCTTTCCCATGCTTCGAATCAGAATCTATGACGCGCAGACAAAGACTCGAGAGGAAGTCCAGTTTCCACGGGCTTAGTTTTGATGATCTGCCTTTTTGATACGCGTGCGGCAAAAGCCGCATCGGGCAGCCGATCGGTCCTGGGTGCGTGGCGTTCGCGCTAGCGCCAAGTCGCAAACGTCGACATCTCGGTCGGCAACGCCTTTCCAAACAATTGCGGAACGCAGCCGTATTCTGTTGCGCCGGTGATAGGTTAGGTCGCTTGATCGGCTCGTCCGTTTAAGGCTGGCGGTTGACGCCCTGTGTGCGAGTGCGGCGGGCAATGAATTCTTTCATCAATGGCAGAAAGAACGCCTTGCTGAACCGGCCGAGCGTCAACTCTGGTTCAAGGTAGAACGATTGGCCGATCGTGTCCTGATTATATTCGTCAAGAATGATCCAAAGACGCAGCGTCGCGTCGAGCCCGGCGCGGCGTTTCTCCATTTCAGGGATTTCCGCAGCGAAGCGGTCAGGAGAGGGTGGTTGGCTGGTGATCGGAAACAACACCAACACGTCATTGTCCTTCGGCGGGCGATCCTTACACCCACGGCAACCGGACGAGGCTTCCGACCTTCGGTTTCGCCGCGCTCAGCTTCGCACCCACGGATAGGGAAAACGGATCACACAGCCTGTGCGAAGCTGCTCGAGGCTCACGTCTCGTCGCCGTCCTGCTCATAGGTGGTCACAGCTTCGCTGACGCCTTCGAACAGATCATCGGGCATCGTTTCCAGCCGGCCAGCCTTCCTTGTATCGGCGGTGGCCGTAAGCCGGCGGTAATCTTCAATGCTCAGCAGCACCAGACGCGGCTTGTTCCGCTGGGTGATGGTCACAGGCCTGCGCAGGGCTTCGGCAATAATGTCTCCCGACTTCCGCGAGAGGTCGCTGGTCGAATATTCGGTCATCGCGCATGCTCCACTATTGCTGCAATATACATCAATGCTGTAAATGCTGCAGGAGTTGAACGTCTCCATACCGGGACCGGGCTGTTGGCGGCCCTGAACCCCGGTTTCGCAGGCTCTTCACCCTTCGGGGCTCCATCCCTGACGCAAAGCGTACGGCCGTCGCCGGTGATCCCAGCTTCGGCATTTTTCCCGCGGCTGGCGCGGAAGGCAGTTGCTCGAAGCGACTTCCGGCTTCCTCCAAGCAGACTAAGAGCAGCCAACGCCGGCCGAGCGGCGCTTTTTTGACCCTTCGCGGACCTAAAGCAGCGCGAAGGAAATCTCGAGGAGTGACGTGCCATTCCGCGCACTCATACCGGACCGTTGGTGCGCGGAAGTCACTGTGTGATCAACGGTGAATGATGCAACCAGGCATCGGTGTGCAGCTGGTCCAAGACGAACGTCGCAACGTCTTCTCGCGATATGGTCCCACCATGGAAGTCGGAGAGATCTGTCAGAGCCCGGACCGAGCCGCGGCTAGGCTTGTCGTTCAAGACGGAGGGACGAATCAGGATCCAGTCGAGCCCGCTGTTTCTGATGATGGCCTCCTGCCGGTTCTTGTCGGCGTCCACCTTCTTCAGGAGAAGCGGAAAGATCACGTTGTCGAAGAGAAAGCCGCCGTGTCCGGCGCTGTCGCCGGCGCCAATCCCCGTGATGCAAACCAGGCGGGAGACAAGGGCTTCTCGAAAAGGCGCGCGCCGCCTCAAAAATCAGGCCTATCAATCAGAGCGCTGTTTTGATGACTTCGCTACGGCGCGTTTTCTTACTCTAGGGCAGGCAATACCTCGATCGCGCTTCACAGCTCTAGGCAATCCAAGATCTTGCGTTATTTTCGGCATCGATGGTTCAGATCATCAGTCTGACGGTGGGACCGAACGGTCGTTGGCATCCAAGGATTTGCAGCATGGCAGTTGTTTGGACCTTCGACGTACCCGACGCAGGAACGCGTCGCGTCTTTTCGACCGAAGATAAGATCTGGAACGGCCAGACGACGTCGGTATCAGCCACGGTCGGTCGGGCACTCGGTGCAAACCGGGGAGTCCCCCGACAGATGCGCACGTACGGAAGTGGCCTTGGAAATGATTTCAAAGCGGCATCTCTTCAAAAGCACTTTTGGGCTTTCGGAAAAAACAAAAGAAAAATATTTCTTGCAACAGGGCTGGACAGGGGTGATCCGTTTGAGGCGGCCTGCAAAATGAGTTTTTTGGTGCACGCCGTTTCGGCGGCAATCGCGCATTGATTGGTCGGAAAGGGCAGGCCGATCGCACATCTGCGCCAGCAATTGCGCGGGTGAGTCGCCCGTCGGGCAGCCGGCCGCTCGGCTTCTGGCGCGTTGCGCGTCCACCGAGGTCAGGAGCCGCGATCCATTGAGGAGAGCGAGCTTCGGATAGCGTGCTGCCGAGGGATTGACGCGGAATGGAAAAAAACGGAAACACGCTTCGGCCGTGTGGGGCGTGACGAGGTCGTGCGCCATTCTTGCAGTTCATCCCCACTTCGCCCGAGCCTTCGGTGCGCACAATGCGAGATCGGCGCAAGGGCAAACCCTCCCTCCATGTGGAATTTCCGCACGAGGTCATTTCTGTCATCCGATCGTTTCTTCTCGAGAGAGAAGGCCGTTTCCGCCCGGCTGTGTCCCTTGGCTGACGCGGCCATCCGGCCACTCGCCGACAACGTCAGTCGGCGGGAATATACTGTCGTATATCGCGCGAGCCTCTCGAATTAAACGAATCCGCTCAAGCTCAGATTTTGGAACAAGTCGAACGATGTCGCCCACGAGCATTCCAACCTTGTTTGTAGATGCGTTCAATGGATAGACTCAGATCGTGAGGACGCCCCTGATTGCTTCAGTCCTGTGTCGTCCGCATGACCGCCAGGGATACTCCAGGGGTGCTCCGCTTAATCTCGGGTTCTCGTGACCACCCAGTCATGGCGGACGCCGCAGGCGCGGCAATTCTCTGGTTAGGCGCGGCAGGCCT
>JAQGKC010000149.1 GCA_028290305.1 Bradyrhizobium sp. | reverse complement strand
GTGAGTTTCATCATCGGCGACGTGAATTCCGGTATCGCGATCGCGATGGCGCAGGTCACCAGCGAAAAGAAGGTGCTGCACATCGTCTCGGGAGGCCACACCGATCCGATCACCGGCGCGAACTGCTCCTGGAACGTCTTCAGGGTCTGCAATTCCACCACAATGGACGCCAACGCCATCGCCACCACGCTGATGGAGAAATTCGGCAAGAAATGGTACTTCCTGACGCCCGACTACGCCTATGGCCACTCGGTGCAGGCCGGGTTCGAAAAGCTGCTGAAGGCGGCCGGCGGAGCGTCCTCCGGCGCGCTCGTGCCCTTGGGCACGGCTGACTATTCCGCCTATTTGATCCAGGCCAGGGCTTACGAGCCGCAGGTGCTGATCAACGTGATGGGCGGCGGCGACCAGGTCTCGAGCCTCAAGCAATTCGTCCAGTTCGGCCTCGACAAGCAGATGGCGGTCGGCGGTACACTGTTCGAACTGGAGAGCATCCGCGCGGTGCCCGATGGCGCGCGGGTCGGATGGTGGACCATGGAATGGTGGTGGGACCAGCCCGGCGTACCGCATGTCGCGGAATTCAACGCTTCGATCAAGAAGATCACCGGCGCCGCCGCCACCGCGCGCAACTGGTTCGGTTATGCCTCGGTACAGACGCTGGCGCTGATCGCGAACCAGGAGAAAACGCTGGATGCGCCGAAGCTGGCGCGCGCGCTGTCGGGATTCAAGCTGCCGCCGGAGGTCGCCTTGCAGCCGGGGGCGCCGTCCTATCGCGCCGGCGACCACGAATTGATGAGCACGGTGTTCGTCGGCGAGGCGCACCCGCCGCAGGGCGATCCGGACAACATGTTCACGGTGAAGAACCCGGTGCCCGGCGAAAAAGCCGCCGGACCGGCCGAAGACACCGGCTGCAAGATTCAGTGGCCCGCTTGAGACCATGGAGCATCATCCGGAAAACTGGTACCGGTTTTCCGAAGGAGATCATGCTCAAACAAAAAGAAGAGCATGATCCGGAAAAGTGGGTACCGGTTTTCCGAAGGAGATCATGCTCAAACAAAAAGATGGAGCGGGATGACAATTCGAAGAAAGGTCATCCCGCTCCAGACGCTGCGCCAGCTGCTTCGATAGGCGGCGCAGCGGTATTTTCCTACAAAACGCCATTTCAAGAAGAAACGCCGCTAAACGGGAGAGGACTTCATGACATCGCACATTTTCAATCCGAAACTTGATCGCCGCACCCTGATCAAAGGCGCCGCCGCGCTCGGTGCCTTCCAGATGGCTTCGCCCTTCATCATCCAGGCGCGCGGCGAGACGCCGATCCGGATGGGCATGGTCGATCCGCTCACCGGCGTTTACGCCGCACCGGCCGGCAATGAGGTGATGGGCGCCAAGCTCGCAGTGGCGCAGATGAATGCCAAGGGCGGCATTCTCGGCCGCCAGGTCGAGCTGTTGGTGGAAGATTCCGCCAACGACGTCGGCACCGGCGTGCAAAAGGCGCGCAAGCTGATCGAGCGCGACCAGGTCAATTTCATGATCGGCGACGTCAATTCCGGCATCGCCGCCGCAATAGCGCAAGTGACCGCCGAGAAGAAAATCCTGCACATCGTGTCTGGCGGTCACACCGATTCGATCACCGGCAAGGATTGCAAGTGGAATGTGTTCCGCGTCTGCAATACCACGCGGATGGAAGCCAATTCGGTCTCCAGCGTGCTGTTTTCCAAGTACGGCAAGAAATGGCATTTCATCACGCCCGATTACGCCTTCGGCCATACGCTGTATGACGCCTGCACCGACGATCTGAAGAAGCTCGGCGGAACCGTGACCGGCAACGAACTGACGCCGCTCGGCACCACCGATTTTTCCGCCTATCTGATCAAGGCGCGCGCCGCCAATCCGGACGTGCTGATCCTCCTGGTGCAGGGCTCGGACATGATCAACTGCCTCAAGCAGGTGGTGCAGTTCGGCCTCGACAAGCAGATCCATGTCGCGGGAACGCAGCAAGAGCTGGAATCGCTCGCCGCGTTGCCGCCGGAAGCGCGGATCGGCGTCTGGATGTTCGAATGGTATTGGAAGCAGCCCGGCATTGCCGGCGTCGAAAAATTCACCGCCGATATCCGCAAGGTCAACAACGGCAATGTTCCGACCGCCCGGCACTGGTTCGGCTACACCTCGGCCATGACCTTTGCCCTGATCGCGAACCAGGAGAAGGTAACCGATGCGGTCAAGCTTGCCGCCGCGCTAGAGAATTTCGAGCTGCCCGACGACATCAAGCTGCAGCCGAACAAGGTCTATTACCGCAAGGGCGATCATCAATTGATGACGTCGTCCTTCGTCGGCGAGGCGCAGTCGAAGGGCAAGGACGATGCGGAAGATCTGTTCCGCGTCGACGAGATCGTCCCCGGCGACAAGACCGCGCCTGCCGTCGGTGAAACCGGCTGCAACGTGCAGTGGCCGTCCTAGCATGAAGTCCGCTGTTTCCTTGGAGATCCGGGAGGCGTCAGCCTCCCGGACGAGACGCATGGGTTTTGATCGGTGAATTATGTGGCAACTGCTTCTATTTAACGTCACCAACGGGCTCATCATCGGCGCCTTCTATGTGCTGATGGCGCTCGGCCTGTCGCTCATTCTGAACTTGAGCAACGTCATCAATTTCGCCCATGGCGGGTTTCTCGTCATCGGCGGCTACATCGCCTATACGATCACGCCCTATATCGGCTTCTGGGGCGCGCTGCTGCTGGCGCCGCCATTGACCGCCATCGTCGGGCTCGTCGTCGAGCGCGTGCTGATCCGGCCGCTCTATGGACGCGATCCGCTCTACAGCCTGCTCCTGACCTTCGGTCTGGCGTTCATGATCGAGGATGGCACGCGATTTATCTTCGGTCCGCAAGGCAAGCCGGTCACCATCCCCGCCTTTCTGGCGCAGCCATTGAGCAATCAATTGTTCTTCATCACCGGCTATCGCCTGTTCATGGTGGCCGTGGTGGTGATCGCGGTGGCGCTGTTGTTCTTGCTGCTGCGCTACACCCGCCTCGGCATTCGCATCCGGGCCGGTACGCTCGATCTCGAGACCGTCGCGGCGCTGGGGATCAATGTGCAGATGCTGCGGTCGCTGAATTTCGCGGTCGGCATCTTTCTCGCCGGTCTCTCCGGCGTACTCGCCGCGGGACAACTCGGCCTCGAACCGACCATGGGGACCGGCCTGTTGATGCCGAGCTTCATCGCCATCATCGTCGGCGGTATCGGCAGCCTGCCGGGAACGCTGGCCGGCGGCTTGCTGATCGGGGTGGCCTCGGGATTGACGGCGGTGTTCTTCCCCGCCGCCAGCGAGGCGGTGATTTACGTCATGATGGCGGTGATTCTTCTCATCCGCCCGCGCGGATTGTTCGGCGAAGAAGGAATGATGAGTTGAGTGCCGAGCAAACCCGCAAGCTGGTCGCACTGGCCGCGATCTGGGCAGTCCTGCTGCTCGCGCCCTATTGGATGGTGCCGCTCGGCGGCTATACCGCGCTTGCGACCCGCGTGCTGGTGCTAGGACTGGCGGCGATGTCGCTGAATTTCCTGCTCGGATTTACCGGCGTGCTGTCGTTCGGCCACGCCGCCTATTTCGGGCTCGGCGCCTATGGCGCGGGTTTGGCATTGAAATTCGTGGCGCTCAGCACGCCGCTGGCGTTGATCCTGGGAATGCTGCTGGGCGGCCTTTGCGGCGCGATCCTGGGAACGCTGATCGTGCGCCGGCGCGGCGTCTATTTCGCCATGGTGACGATCGCTTTCGGCCAGGTATTCTACTACATCGCCTTTCAGTGGAGCTCGCTGACCGGTGGCGACGACGGCTTGCGCGGCTTCTCGCGCCAGCCGATCGATTTCGGCGCGTTCAAGCTCGATATCCTCTCCGACGCCAACAACTTCTATTACTTCGTGCTGTTCTGTTTCGCGCTCGCGGTCGGCGCCATGGGATTTATCCTGCGCTCGCCGTTCGGCCGCACCATGATCGCGATCCGCGAAAACGAGCGCCGCTCGCGCTTCCTCGGCATCCCCGTCGAGCGCCACATCTGGATCGCCTTCACCTTGTCCTGCTTCTTCATGGGATTTGCCGGCGCGCTCTATGCCCTGGTCAATAATTTCGCCGACCCGCGGGGGCTGCATTACAGCCAGTCGGGCGATTTCGTCATGATGGCCGTGATGGGCGGGATGCGCAGTTTCTGGGGTCCGTTGCTCGGCGCCGCCGTGTTCGTGGTGCTGCAGGATTATCTGTCCAGCATCACCGTCAATTGGATGTCGTTCGTCGGACTGCTGTTTGTTCTGGTGGTCCTGTTCTTCCCGCGCGGGCTGTTGGGTTTCCTGCAACGGAGCAAGGCATGAACGTTCTCGACATCAACAACGTCACCAAGCGCTTCGGCAACCTCGTGGCGGTGCGCGACGTCTCGTTGAGCGTGGCGAAGGGCGAGCTGTGCGCGATCATCGGACCGAACGGCGCCGGCAAGACCACGTTCTTCAACCTGATCAGCGGCTTTTTTCCGCCGACCTCCGGTGCCATCAATTTCGATGGCCGCGATATCACGAAGTTGTCCACGCATCAGCGCGTCACGCTGGGCATGGCCCGAACCTTCCAGATCACCGAGATATTTCCCGAGCTCACCGTGTTCGAAAACATTCGCATCGCCGCGGAGGTTGCCGGGGGCTATCGCTTGCGCCCCTGGATCAACCGCGTGGAACGGGCTCGAATCCATCAGCGCGTCGAGGAGACGCTCAAGCTGGTCTCCCTGGAAGTCAAGACGGACCGATTGGTGGGTGAACTCGCCCACGGCGATCAGCGCGCCGCCGAGATCGCCATGGCGCTGGCCTTGAAGCCGCATCTGCTGCTGCTCGATGAGCCGACCGCGGGGATGGGCGACCAGGAGACTTACCAGATCACCCAATTGATCCGCCGGCTGCACCGCGACAGCAACTACACCATCGTGCTGATCGAGCACGATATGCGCGTGGTGTTTCATCTGGCCGATCGCATCTGTGTGCTCGATCAGGGCGGGATGCTGGCGCAGGGCACGCCGCAGGAGATCGCCGCCAACGAGACCGTTCAGGCCGCTTATCTGGGCAATGCCGCATGACCGCAGCGCTGACGGCCGAAGGCCTCCATACCTATTACGGGAAGAGCCATATCCTGCACGGCGTCAGCCTGGAGGTCGCCGAGGGCAAGATCACCGCGCTGCTCGGACGCAATGGCGCCGGCAAGACCACGACGCTGCGCAGCCTGATGGGACTGACGCCGGCGCGCGAAGGCAAGATCACGGTCTTCGGCGAGCAAACCACGCGCTGGCCGACCTTCCGCATCGCGGCCGCGGGCGTGGGCTATGTGCCCGAAGGCCGGCGCATCTTCGCCAATCTCAGCGTCGAGGAAAATCTCAAGGTGCCGCTGGAGCGTGACGGTCCGTGGAGCATCGCCCGGATCTACCAGCTCTTTCCCCGCCTCGAGGAACGCAAGCTCAATCGCGGCCGGCAGCTTTCCGGCGGCGAGCAGGAGATGCTGTCGATCGCGCGCGCGCTGTTGCTCAACCCGCGCCTCCTGATCCTCGACGAGCCGTCGCAAGGATTGGCGCCGCTGATCGTGCGCGAGGTGTTTCGCATCGTCCAGCAGATGAAGGCCGAGGGCATCTCCGTATTGCTGGTCGAACAGAATGCGCGGATGAGCCTGGAAATCGCCGACGACGCCTATGTGTTGGATGATGGGATCGTGGTCTATGCCGGGACGGCCAAGGACCTTGCCGACGATGAGGCACGGGTGCGGGCGCTCGCCGGCGCCAGCGCCGAGGAATGGACGCTGACGTGAGCCGCGTCTGTCGCGAGGGAAGGCCGGTGCCTACCCATCGGGTCGTCGCCCAAGGGCATGCCTCTCCGGATCACGCGAGCGAGGTCGCGAGCCGCATCACGCCGAGATAGCCAGGGCGCACTTCCATGCGCTTGGTCAGGCCCTTGTCGAGCAGCAGCCGATGCGCGTCCGGCAGATTGAGGCCACTACCGCGACGGTGTGTTTGCGTCAGTATAATAGTACTGCTAACATTTCAGCTGGCGCGTTTGTATCGATCTCGAAATCTCTTTCTAAGAATTAAGAATATCCTGAGGAAGATCGTGAGTCCGGGGCAAGAGAGTTATGGCGTTCGTAGCGTCGGCGCTTCCAGAAGACGCTTTCCGCATCGTCGAATCGGATCGACATTCGCACTGGCGGCACAACTGGTCGTCGTGATTGGAGCCGGCGACCTTGCCCGAGCCGAAGATCCGCAGCCGCATCAAATCTTTTCGGCCTGCCGCATCCCCCCGCGCGCAGCGCTTGGCGACATTCGGAGTGAAACGGCCGAAAGCCGCAAAGGTTTGGTGCTCCTCCACACCGCAAGCCCGCTCGTGGTGATGGGCGATTACGAACGTGCCATCGAGGTATTCAACCAAGCCATCGACCTTGATTCGGGTGATCCGCGTTTTTACCGCAGCCGCGGCGTGGCGCGTCGGGCGAACCATCAGTTCAACGAGGCCGTACAAGACTTCGATCGGGCAATAACCCTCAATCCCACGTCTTCGGTAGGTTTTCTCGACCGAGGAGAGACTTACTTGAAAATGGGTGACTATGACCACGCCATGGAGGACTTCAGCGAAGCTATCAAGCTCTTTCCCGATAACGCCCGTGCTTATTTGATCCGTGGATCAGCGTATCTTGCGAAGCGTGACTACGATCGCGCCATCGAGGATATCGACCAGTCGATCAAATTGGATCCTCTTTGCTATTTTGGTTTTTTCGCGAGAGGCCGTGTTTACGAATTGAAGGGCGAGCGCGACCGGGCCGTAGCTGAGTACGACCGGGCGATCGAACTCGACCTGGACCCAGGCAACGCCGCCGCTCTCATCCGGCGGGCTAGCGTCTACCAGGAAAAACGCGATTTTGGCCGCGCGATCCAGGACCTTGGACAAGCGCTGAAACTCGAACCCAAAAACGCCTATGTGTTGAACAACCGCTGCTTCGTCCGCGCGATCAGCGGTGCTTTCGACACCGCGCTCGCTGATTGCAATGAAGCGTTGCGACTGCGCCCCAATGACGCCTCCTTTCTTGATAGCCGCGGCTTCACCTGTCTCAAGATGGGTTCGCTCGACGCGGCCATTGCCGACTATGACGCCGCGCTTGGTATCGATCCGAAAAAGCCGAATTCTATCTATGCGCGCGGTGTAGCCAAGCGGCTAAAGGGAGACGTCGCGGGCGGTGAAGCCGACATCGCAGCAGCGCAGGCCCTCAGGCCGGCTGTGGCGGACGAGATGGCACGATACGGAATCAAGTGACAAGTGAATTGCGTCCGTGATGCTTTGATCGAGGCGCGAGGCGGTCAGAGCACTTTCTCAAAATGAAAACGGGTCAAGCCGCCGCCCGCCTGCTTGGTGGTCATGTTCTCGGCAACTTCCGTTCGGATCTGACGAAATCCGTTCTTTCGATAAAACCTGTCAGCCGCTTTCTGGATCTGAGCCGTGCTCACAATCATCTTTGTGAATCCGAACGCACGCGCCTCTGCCTGCGCGAAATCGAGCATGCGCTGCGCAATGCCTAAGCCGCGATAGTCTCGATCGAGATACATGCGACGAAGCTCGGTGTCGTTGACGCCGCGGCTTTCGATCCCAAACGAACCAACAATCTCCTTCGCGCTTTCGACCACCCAGAAGGCGTTTCGCCTTGCCTCCGAAAAGACCTCGAGAAGCTCGGCGAGCTCACCATGGATTGTCATTGCGATGTATTGCTCGAATAGCTCCTCCATCCCGGCGGGCGCGAGTTCTCGGTTGATACGCGTCCATAGTGAAGCAATTGCATTGTAGTCCACGGCCCGGTATCGACGGAAAGTGACGAGATGGACCATGACCGTCTTTCGGGATCACGCGCGCGAGGTGTCACGTCGAGATAGCCGGGGCGCACCTCCATGCGCGTGAGCAGGCCCTTGTCGAGCAGCAGCCGATGCGCGCCCGGCAATCGGTAGCACGGCAGATACATGAAGAGATGGTGCTCGGCGTGATAGTTCACCCAATAGGGCGCGATCAGCAATCGCTCGATCGGGTTGGCTAGCGTGGTGCGGGCGTGGCTGAACGGGTCTTCATCGGTCGACGTGCAGGCGTGCTCGGCGATGTTGCGGATGCGCGTGACCAGCGCCAGCCAGGTCGCCATCGCAAGCAGCCAGACGGCAAAGAACCAGATACCGGCGCCGGCAAGCAGGCACACGGCGAACAGCAGAACGTTGAGGCCGAGGAAGCGCATGGTCTTCTCGCGGCCTGCCGAGACGAAGCTCTTATGCGACACCGCCGCGTCCCTCGTGTCTCGCTTGAACAGCACCATCAGCAGCGGCAGCCGCTGCTTCACGAAGGTCTGCCCGGTGAGGTCGCGGATCGCCTTGCGGCGAAGGCTTTCCGTGCTGATCGGGAACGGCGCCGACAGCGAAAGGTCGGGGTCTTCCGGCTGCCGGGTGAACTTGTGATGCTGCAGATGATAGACGCGGTAGCTTGCGAGATCGGCGCCGACCGGTATGGCGCACAACCATTGGCCGACCCATTCGTTGACGGCGCGATTGGCGTGAAGGCCGCCATGGGCGGCCTCATGCATCAGGATCGCGAGACCCAACTGGCGCGTGCCGACGATCATGACCGCGAGCAGCCAGGTCAGCGGATTGGGCCATAACGTGACCAGCACGATGCTGGCTGCGATCGTGCCCCAGGCATGACACACGAGCCAGAGGCCGCGCCACGAGCTGCGCGAGGTCAGATGGCGCCATTCGTCAGGTGTGAAGATCGTCTTGGGATCGATGCGCGCCACGGCCGGCATGGTCGGCTCCTTCGAAACTCATCAATAAGATCATATGTCAGCTGGCCGAAGCGATAAATAGGCAAGACCTCGGCAAAGACGTCAGTCCGCCGCGCGGGTGAGGATTCGGATTTCGGACTTCAGCGTGCGATGCACCGGGCATTTGTCGGCGATTTCCATCAGCCGCTGGCGTTGTTCGGGCTCCAGCGCGCCGTCCATCGCGATCACCCGATCGATCTGGTCGAGCATGCCTTCGTGGGTCTCGCACTCGATGCAGTCCTCCGCATGGATCTTGTTGTGTTTCAGCGTCACCGTGACGCGCTCCAGCGGCAGCGACTTGCGGTCGGCATAGAGCCGCATGGTCATCGAGGTGCAGGCGCCCAACCCTGCGAGCAGGAAATCATAGGGGCCGGGACCGCTATCCTCGCCGCCGGCGGCGACAGGCTCGTCGGCGGTCAGCCGATGCGGGCCGACCGTGACCGTCTGCTGAAATTTGCTGTTGCGGGTTTCGCGCACCACGACCTGGCGCGGCGCTTCGCCGAGCTCGGCGGCCTGTTCCGGCGCGGCGTAGGCGACATAGCGCTCAGCCCAGGCGGCGATGACGTCGGCGACGTAAGTGGAATCGCGCTTCCGGCTCAGGAGATGGTCCGCATCGACGAGCGAGACGAAGCTCTTGGGATGCTTGGCCGATAGGAAGATGCGCGTGGCGTTGTCGATGCTGACAGTGTCGTCGGTCGGCGCATGCATCACCAGCAGCGCCTTGCGCAGCAAGGTGACCCGCGCCATCAGGCCGTGCTCGGCGATGTCGTCGAGGAATTCACGCGTGATCGGGAACGGGCGGCCGGCGAGCTGGACCTCGACCTTGCCGTGCTTGCGGATATTCTCGATCTCGTCCTTGAAGAGGCCGGTGACATGCGCCGGATCGGATGGGGCCGCGATGGTGACGACGGCCTTGGCCTCGGCGATCTGCCCGGCCGCGGCGAGAATGGCGGCACCGCCGAGACTGTGCCCGATCAGGATCGCGGGCGCTTCGCGCGTGTCGCGCAGATGATTGGCGGCGCGCACGAGGTCGGCGACGTTGGAGGAGAAAGTGGTATTGGCGAAATCGCCCTCGCTGGAGCCGATGCCGGTAAAATCGAAGCGCAGCACCGCGATGCCCTTGGCGGCGAGCGCGGCCGCGATCCGCTTCGACGCGAGCACATCCTTGCCGCAGGTGAAGCAATGCGCAAACAGCGCGTAGGCCGAAGGCTCGCCCTCGGGAAGGTCCAGCGCGGCCGAAAGCATGTGGCCGCCTTCGCCTGTGAATTGGAATCGTTCAGTCGGCATGGTGACCTCCTCAATGACGGTATGACTCCCTCTCCCTTGGGAGAGGGTCGGGGTGAGGGGTTACGCTCTATCGATAGAGCGTAACCCCTCACCCGGATCGCTGTCGCAATCCGATCTCTCCCGATGGGAGAGGTGGAAGAAGCAATCGGCGTCAATCGCCGGAATAGCGCTGCTCGGCCCAGGGATCGCCGCGGTTGTGATAGCCGCGGACCTCCCAATAGCCGGGCGCATCCTGTTCGAGAAATTCGATGGCCTGCAGCCATTTCGCGCTTTTCCAGAAATAGAGATGCGGCACTACTAGCCGCACTGGGCCGCCGTGCTCCGCTTCCAGCGGCTGGCCGGCCCAGGAATGCGCGAGCAGCGCGTCTTCGGCAGCGAAACCTTCAAGTGCGAGATTGGTGGTGTAGCCATCGTGGCAATGCAGCACCACGAAGCGGGCCTCGTCACGCGGCACGCAGGCCATCAGCAGGTCGCGAGTCGCAAGCCCCTCAAACTGGTTGTCGTAACGCGACCAGGTGGTGACGCAATGGATGTCGGAAGTGAACTGCGTCTGCGGCTGCGCCGTGAACTGCGCAAAATCCCAGAAGATCGGGTGCTCGACCGCGCCGTAGACGTCCAGCCGCCAGCGCTCACGGGAAATATTCGGCGTCAGGCCGAGATCCAGGATTGGCCAGTCCCGGGTCAGATGCTGGCCGGGCGGCAATCGCTGCTCCTCCGGGCGCGCGATCTTGCCGGTCAGGAAGCGGCCTTCGCGGGCCCAGCGCTGTTTGCTGCGCGTCAGCTTGCTGTCCGGGGGCGTCTGGTCGTTGTCGTCGGTCATGGTCGTGGTTGCTCCAGCACCG
>JAQGKC010000009.1 GCA_028290305.1 Bradyrhizobium sp. | reverse complement strand
CACTTATCGTTGAACAAAGACGCGCCGATATCACGTGCCGCCGAGGCAGCGGGACGCGTTCTATCCCGTCCGATCCTGGGTGGACTGCATCACCAATATACTCGGGCTTGATTTGCGGTAGGCACAGGTATGAGTAGGGTGCCCATTTTCGACGTGATCGAGCGACGAAAGAAAGTTGCAAAAAACCTTCCGGTCGGTTTTAGCAAAATATGGCCTTGAGCATCTATTCGACGAGCTAAAGCTAAACATAAGCAAGGACCGTATCGCTGAGCTGTCGTATTCGGAATTTGCAACTGACCCGGGCGTCGTCGTTCTGTCGTGCATACCGAGCCGCAGATAAATCGGCCTTTGAGGACCTGTTAGGTCTTCTCCTGAAGCGTTCTCGCTGAACGGAATAGGCGAGCTTACCCAAGCTGCATATGAGCCCTGAGTCAGGAATCGAGCCGTAAGTTAGGCTGATGCTCATTTATCGACGGTCGAACTGGACGATGCGCAACGTCACGCGGGTTTTGAAAGTTCCATAACATTCGATCTGCGGAATCTTGTTTTAGCACCGTCTTGTTATTCACGATGTTTGAATCGAAGACCGGCAGCGGGTTTACTTCAGCAATTCGTCCAGTGCAGCGTGTTGTCGGTCCATTTCGGCCCGCTTCACGGAATTGATGACGACGGTACGCATATTAGAGATGCGATGTGCTCGTCGCCTGGCTGCCCGTATCCAGTCGTAGTGTTCGGCCGACATCAGTACGAACACGCGCCGACCACGGCGTGTGATCTCAACAGGCTCGCTACGAGCGTCTTTCTGAAACGCATCAAACTCACGTCGGAACTTCGAAATCGTCGTCGTAGTCATGGTGGTGTCTCGTATTTTGATCGTTTTCATGGCATGCCAAATGCCGGTGTTGAGATGGTGTCCGAGCGCTTGAACACTGAGATTATCTGGATTGAACCGAGCGACCACCAAATGTCTGTAGAGGAAAGCCGAACGTTAGTCCCGCTCGCACCTCGTTTATCGAGCGGCCATTGGTAAGGGCGTGACGAAACCCGACATCGAAACTCAGATTGTCCCGCACTTGCCAAATGAAACCGATCAAAGCGGATAGCGTGTCGAATTGGCCAAATTCCTTCTCAATGAAAAATTCTGCAACCGGCCGCACCGACAATTTCGATGGTCCTTCGATAATCGCACCAAGAAACAAATCTCCATGGTGCTCACGCGTAAGGGCCGTCTCGGCGTTCAAGTGGATCGTGCCCCAGTCCCATCGCTGCGAGACGATGCCAGCCAAGCTGGCGCCGACGCCGGAATTCCCGATGCTGTCGGGGAGCAGCATGCCAAATTCGGTCGCGACACTCGGCCCGGTCTTGCCCTGCAGACTGCCGGGTTGCAGCACGTGTTTGAGAAATGCGCCCGCCGCTGTGAGGCTGGTGGGACCTGATGGTGAAAGCGGCGTTTCACCCTGGCCCTCCAGCACGGCCTCCCATCCCTCGCTTAGGCCGTAGTTGAAGACCGTGGCCGGCGCGATGAGCGCGGTACCCGTGGAATCGCGCAAGCGCCCGGCAGGCTGCAATTCGATTTCGAGCTCGCCCGGAGCGGCCACGGCCGCATCGGTGCCGTCGAAGGGACGATAAGCCAGCGCAGGGGCAGACCATGCCGCCAGACCCGACACGATGCATGATCCTGACACCAAGAGTTTCAGGAACCGTTGCTTTCGAAATGGAGGCCTGGCCGACATGCGTTAGTCCTCGGCATCGGCATTCGCGATCAAGGTATTGGTCGGAACACCCAGATGGCTGCCGGCTCTGCCGCGCTTGCCCGAACGGCAACCAGCAAGCGATCCAACTCGGGCACAAAGAGCGACGTGCGCGCGCCGGACACCGTAGGGACGCGCGCGATCCGCCGGTAGGTCTTCCCTTTCGCTTCCAAAATATCGAGAGAGCCGGACCCGCAACTCACATAGATGCGGTCGCGTTTCGCATCGACGAACAGGTCATCGGCGTCGCCGCAAGTCTCGGTGGTTGCGATGAGCTTGCCGCCCGTCATGGTGAAGACGCCGAGCTCGGCGGGCGCCCGAAAGATTACCAGAACCAGGCGACGGACCGGGTCCAGGGCCATCGGGAAATTCGCGCCATGATCAGCTATGGGCCATTTTCCGATTTGCTTTTGGGACGCGCGGTCGACGACGGCGATAGCGTGGGCATCCGGTACATTGACAAAAATTTGGCCGGTATCCGGATTGATTTGGAAGCCTTCGGGGTGCGCCTTCACCGGAACGTCGCCAACTCTGCTGCGGGTCGCGGGATCGATGACGGCCAGTGCGCCGCTGCCGTAGCCGATAAAAACCCGATCGGCTGCAGCGTCGATGCGAACATTGTCCGCATCGCTGCCAAGCTCGATCTGGCCCGCGGGTTCGTAATCGTCTCCTTCAAACAGGCGCACCGAACCGTCGCCGGCATTGGCGACATAGAGCGTATCGGTCGAAGGATCGTAACCGACGCCCTGTGGTTCCTTCAGTCCCGTAATCGTTTGCAGCAATTTGCGATTGGTGAGGTCGACAACGCCAACGGTGTCATTGCCCAATTCAGCCACGAACAACCGCTGTCGTTTCAGATCGACCGCCATGTGATCGATCCGCCCGTGCACGTTACCAAGGGCGATTTTGGCTTCGACCTGGAGCGGCGCCGTCTCTGCCGGCTGGGCAACCACATCACTATCCACACCCGGCAGCACTATGGCGGTGAGGAACAGCGCAACGATTATCCCAAATCGAGCTAACACGATCACAGCATCCTTTCATCGCGGCGCATCGCGCACGCGAATCGGTTGGTTACCTCCGTCATTGCGCTAATCCAGCGGCTGTTGGATCGCTCTGACCTGATTATAAGTGAGCACATCGATCGAAGCGATCGGATGCCCGTCCTTCATACTGGGCACCACGCTTACGGCTCGGGTGTTCGCCGACTGGGCTATCGTTTTGTCGACCGCAGCTTGCAAAGACGTCTTCGCGTTGGCCGTCGCCGCGCTTTGCTCGCGAGCGGCGGAGAGGTCCTCGCCTTCAGTGATGGGCTCGGCTCGCAAAACCTTACCGGTCACATGATTAATCAGCACCTCGAAAAATTTGCCTTCCTTCGCGGTGTAGACCGAAAGCTGGAGCTTGCCGTCGTCGACTTCGAATTTGGCCGAGATGGGCTGGCCCTGCTGTTCGGCGGCCGCCAGACCCTGCTGCAAATTGATCTTGGCGGTGTCCAAGAGCTTGATAAGCGCTTCTTGCGATGCATCCTCGTCGTCGTCGGCTGAGAAAGCATTGTTACCGGCGAAGCCTGCCAAGCCGGCAAACCCAAGAGCTATCGCACCGGCCGTCATGAGCATCATGGTTCTTCGCGTCATGTCTTCCTCCATCGTTGGGTTGAGTTGCCCCATTTCGTGTTTCTTCTATTTGACCATCACCCATGTCGGCTGCAGCCACGGAAACGCGATCAGACCCACCATCGCGGTCGCGGCGATGAGGAGCGGGTTGCTGACTTTCCAGCGGAACAAAACAGCGAGTGAGACCACGCCAATCGCATAGGTAAGCCAATCGCCGATCGCAATGCGTCCCAGCAGGATGCAGGCGCCCAATATTGTTCCTATCGCTGCCGCATAAGCGCCTTTGACAAATCCCTGCACGTTGGGATTGCCGCGATGGCGCGCGAGCAGGGGAGCCGCGATCAGCACCAAGAGAAACGACGGCAGGAAGATGCCGATGGTCGAGACCACCGAGCCCCAAAATCCGGCCACCAAGTACCCGACAAAGGTCGCGGTGATCACGACCGGTCCCGGGCTGATCATGCCGATGGCGACCGCGATCAGGAACTGGCGTTGATCGAGCCAGCCGAACTGCTGCACAAGTCCCTGTTCAAGGAACGGCACGATCACAAGGCCGCTGCCGAAGGTCAGCGAGCCAGCCTTGAGGAAAAACAGCAAGAGCTTGCCCAAGATCGAGCCCGAGGCGGTTGGCGCAAGTTGTGCCAGAACCGGCACGACGGTTACCGAAAGCGCCGTTGGCGGCGCACGGCGCAACAGGCTGCCGTAATAGAGAATACCGACAAGGCCTGCGCCGATGAACAGCAGCGCTACTTCGGCCTGGAGAATGACGGTCACCGCCAGGCAGACGGCGGCGATCACCCACTGCAGCCAGTCTTCCATGCCGAGCTTGGCCAGCCGGTAGCGGGAGTGCAGGATCAGCGCGATAACAGCGGGGCTCACGCCGTAGAAAATGGCGGTCACCGGCTGCAGGTCGCCAAGATAGACATAGAGCGCGCCCAGCGCGGCGACGATGATGAAGTTCGGCAGGATGAAGGCCCAGCCGCCGGCCCAGGCACCCCAGAATCCGCCCCGCAGATAAGAGACATAGACGCCGACCTGAATGGCAAGCGGTCCGGGCAGCGACTGACAGATCGCGATCGCTTCACGCATTTGCTCCTTGGTGAGCCATTTGCGGTCGTCGACCAACTCGCGTTCCATCTGGCCGACCAGCGCAACTGGGCCGCCAAAGCCGAGGCAGCCGAGCCGCAGGAAGTAGCGCACCAATTCGCCGATCCGGCCCTCCGGAATAGTTGTCGTCGTCGTCATCTGAGGCCCCCGCCCGTTGTGAATTTGCTCGGCTGCGCGCCGCCTTCGTTTGCTCGTAGAACCGGTTGGCTATGCTGATCGGCAGCGTTCGTGGCCGTTCGATCTTTCCGACCAGCGGCAGCACCACCAGGAACTGCAGGAAATAATATGCGGCACCGGCTCGGCTGAGGATCAACCATGTTCCTTCGGGAGGCTTGCCGCCGGCGAAAACGAGCAACAAACAGTCGGCCACCAGGATCCAGAAGAAGACTTTGAAGAGCGGCCTGAAACGGGCTGAGCGTACCGGGCTGGTATCGAGCCAAGGCACAAGAAACAGCACCAGAATCGATCCGGCCATGGCGGCGACGCCAAGAAGTTTGTTCGGGATGGATTTGAGGATCGCGTAATAGGGCAGCAGGTACCATTCGGGCACGATCTCCGCCGGCGTCACGCCGGGATTGGCGCGGATCGAATTGTCGGGATTGAGCAGCGCGCTTGGCTCGTAGAACACGAACCACGCGAAGACCATCATAAAGGCCGCGAGACCCAACATATCCTTGATGGTGTAATAGGGATGGAATGGCAGCGTGTCCTGCGGCTGCTTGGCATCGATGCCATCCGGATTGTTGGAGCCGAAGCGATGCAGTGCGACCAGATGCAGCAGCACGACGGCGACGATCACGAACGGCAGCAGGTAATGCAGGGCGTAAAACCGGTTGAGGGTGGGATTGCCAACCCCGAACCCGCCCAGGAGCCAGGTGACGATGCTGTCGCCGACCACCGGGATGGCCGAGAACAGATTTGTGATGACGGTCGCGCCCCAGAAGCTCATTTGGCCCCAGGGCAACGTGTAGCCGAAGAAGGCGGTCGCCATCATCAGGAGCAGAATGAGAACGCCCAGGATTCAGAGCAACTCGCGCGGCGCCTTGTAGGAGCCGTAATACAGCCCGCGAAAGATATGGATATAGACGACGGCGAAAAACATCGATGCGCCCGACGTATGCACGTAGCGGATCAGCCAGCCGTAATTGACGTCGCGCATGATATGCTCGACGGAGTTGAAGGCGCCGCCCGTGCTCGGCGTGTAGTTCATCGCAAGCACGATGCCGGTCGCGATCATCGTCACCAGCACGATGCCGGCGAGCGAGCCAAAATTCCACAGATAGTTCAAATTTTGAGGCGTCGGATAGGCGTGCAGTTCATGGTGCAGAAACGAGAAGACCGGCAAACGAAAATCGATCCAGCGGATGACCGGATTCGAAAACTTTGGTGTGCCAGTGACATGATCTTCAGTACCTAGGGCAGTCATTTACCTATCCGTTCAGTTGCGGTCAGCTGGAGTCTGGAGAACGCCCTCAAGGGTCAGTCCCACGCCGGCAGGCTTCATCTCGACACGGTTGCCCGCGAGCGACACGTCGTAACAACCATCATCTGGTTGTGTTAGATAAAGACAGAGTTGGTTCTTCTCGATGGTCCATGTACCGGCTGTCTTCACTCCCATTGAATAGCTTCGCAGCGTGCCGTCGCGCTCGTACACATCCCGCCAATGCACCTCGTCCGTGAATTGCATGCCGGCGAACCTGGCGCGGATCTGAGCACCGGATAGCTTGTGGAAAGGATCGGCGCCGGCCCCGCCGTCGCCAACCGGGATTGAAACCACGGCTGCCGCGACAATTATTTTCGATACCTTCTTCATAGCGGTTGTGATTGGTGGGAGGGATTCATGATTTCTTTCCGCAGGATTTCATGCACATGCGATACTCGGATTTGCAGGTCGGCCCGGCGTAATTCTTCATGCAGGCTTGCTGCTGGTCGCTGCATATTTTGCAGCTCGATGGTTGGCCTGCGCGGCATCGCCGGCCGCCCACGTACCGGCTAGCGTCAGCAGCGTTATCGCCAAATTTCTCATGATGATTTCTCTCGGTGTTGCATGAAACGTCCTAGCTCTTGGTGCTCGCCGTTTTGTCGAGCGCGGCGCGCAATCCCTTGGCCAGTTTCAGCGCATCGTCGACAGCCCAGAAATGCAGGAAGAACAGACGCGGCTGCTCGTCCAGCATGTGACTGTGCACTGCGGTCACGTCGATGCCGTTCGCGCGTAAGGCCCTGATCACGGGATTCACTTCGTCGTTGGTGAGGACGAAGTCGCCGGTGATGGCGGCCTTGCCACCGCCGGTCGGCTGAAAATTAATCCCGATGGCGGCGCCCAGCGGCGTGGGCGGAATTATCGCCATGCCATCCATGCTCACGGGGTCGCGGCGCGGCACATTAAACTGGTAAACGCCGCCGTTGGCTTGCCCTTTAGCGCCCATGATCTGATCAATCTGCGCGGTATCAAGATCGACTGCGGGAGGTAGAGAGGAAGCGGCCGGCATCGAAAGCGGCGTCTTGCTGACGGCGAGGGCGTCATGAATCACGGCAGCCATTTTGGCAGGGTCGCCGTGGCCGCCGACATGCATGTAGAACGTAGCAGGGCTGGCGCGCAGCAGGTGATTGTGCACAGCGGTGATGTCGAGGCCGCCCTCGATCATCTTGAGCATAACGGGATTGATTTCGGTCTCGAGCAATACGAGGTCGCCCATCACCATGGCTTCCCCATGCATCGGTTTGAAGGCGACCCAACCGCCAAGCGCCAGGGCCGGTTTGATGGTAACGCCGTCGAGCGTCACGGTGAGATCGCTGCGCGGAAAGCCATAACGCCGCACGTCACCCGATACCGCGGGCTTTCGGCCCAAGGCGTCATCGACTTTTTGCCAGTCGACGTCCTGGGCATGTGCGGAGGTGACAAACGGTTCCGTGAATATCTGCCAGTCGACTTTCTGCGCACTCGCGCCGGAGGCACACGAAGCCGCGAAAAGTGTAACCATGGTCAAAAGCGTCTTACTCATTGTTCGGTCCTTCTTGGTTCGGTTGATCGCCCGGTTCTTGCTCTTGTCGTGGAGCTTGTAATCAATTCGCTTTATGCTTTTCTACGACTGCGTCGAAAGTCTCTTGATCCTTATTCGTGCGCATCCTTATGTTAGCGCCCGACATCCAGACTTCATTGCAATCGGGCGACTCCAGATCTGGGTTCGACATGCAGAGCTTGTTGTCCCGGATTTTCCACGTCCCGGCCCATTTCCTGCCCATTTCTCTGCTGAGAAGAGCGCCATCGGCGCGGAGATAGCTCACCCAATGAGTGCTATCGGTAATGTCCTTTCCGACGACCCTTGCGCGGATTTCTTTTTCGTCGAGCAATTTGAACACGTCCTGCGCGCGTGCGATCGATCCAAAAATCGTCGCTGGCAACAGGATTGTCAGCGCAAGAATTTGTAGCGTTCGGCGGTTCATGACCGCACTCGTTCATAGGCGCGTCGCACCGACGGCCAATTGATCGCCGCCATGAAGGTGCCAACGTAATCGGCAGCTTTGGCGCCGAAGTCGATGTGATAGGAATGCTCGTACATGTCGAGCGCGAGAATCGGCGCGCCGCCAGCCAGTGTGTGACAGTGGTCGGATGCCCATTGATTGACGAGCTTGCGGTCGCGCGGCGACCACGACAGCAACACCCAGCCAGAGCCTCCGCCCAAGGCCTTGCCCATGGCGATGAACTCCGAGCGCCACCACTCAAACGAGCCGAAATCGCGAGCCAACGCTTCTTGAAGGGTTGCATCAGGCTCGCTCGCCTCACCGAGACTATCGAAGAAATGCTCATGAAGAATCATCGAGTTCATGGCGACGAGCTCTTCGCGCTTAAGGCCGTTAATCAGAAAGCCGGGAGCGTTGGCATAGTCGAGTTCAGCGAGCTTCTCCTCGATGAGGTTCAGCCGCTTCACCGCGCCGCCATAATTGTTTTCATAGTGGCTAATAATCAGCCGCTCTGACATTCCCTTGATTCGCACCGGATCATACCCAAGCGGCTTCATATTGTAGGACATCAGTATCTTTCCTCCGCTGCCGAAAGACGGGTGATGGTGATGCTATCGAATCGTGTGATGCTGTCAGTGCCGGTCCAAAGCGCGATGCGTCCGGCATGCGGGAACGTCTTGTCGAATCCCGTGAATACCCAAATGCCGTCGAGCGAGACGACAAACTCGTCTTCGACCGCCCGGACGGCCAGCGTGTGCCAGGCATTCGAGGCGACATCGGCATCGATGCCGACAATCTCCTCGGACACGCCATTGGTGATTCGGGAAAACAACACGCGGTCCCTTCGGGCATCCAGCTGAATGAGGTAATAGTTGTCCGGCGTCATCAAGCGCACGGCGAGGCCGCCTCCCTGATCTTCCGCGCCGCCGGTCGTCTTAAGGCGAAGGCTGATATCCGCGTTTTTCAAGGAAGCAGCTTTGTAGATGGCGAACGAATGATCGACGGCCCCCAGCGCGCCGTCCCGCTCGATTGCGAAGCCGGCTGCGGCCGTTGCGTCTTGAATCACGGTCCACCTGCCTCGTCCGGCCTCGCCCGCGGGCAGCAGGTCAAAATGAGCCGGCGCGGCGCCTGTTTTTTGTCCGATGTCGATGGTGGTTACGGCGTCCTGCGCCCATGCTCTCAACGGCGAGCACAGGGAGAATGCAGCGGCCAACAGCACGTACGACATGCGCGCGAGCTTCCACATGGATGCGTTTCTCGGCGTCATTTTCAGGATCCCGCTGCCCGCGCCGGCCAATTATGCGTCTCGGCTTGCAGCGTGCGGCACCGGGTGTAGAGCGCGTCATAGATGACCATGCCGTGCTTCCGCATCTCGTGATCATCGGGAAAATTTGCCGACAGACCGAGCGAGATCGCGAACAAGCCACCGGGAGTTAACTCGTGCAGCGAGGTATCGGCCTCCCGGACAATCGTCGCCAGATGATCGAGCGCCTGATCGTGAATGTCATAGATGCGTAGGATGGTGTCGAACGAGCAGCGTTCGCCCTCATGCGTAAAGTCCACCCCGTCGATGTCGTGCGGAATTCCGCCCGTCTGCTGGGCGACGGCAACGACCTGCTCCTTCGGAACATAGATGAACTCAGCGTTGGGATCGATAAAGCGCCGGATCAACCAGGGACAGGCGATGCGATCAATCTTCGGATGTTCGCGTGTGACCCATTTGCTTGGGCTCGCCCCGATATTCCGGCGTGTCGGCAATCCTTGTTCGGTCCAGCTGGCGATGCCACCTTCGAGGAAGTTCGCCTCGACCCCCATGATGCGCAAGGCCGCGGCCACGCCCTGGCTGAGCTCGTCTCCGTGAGCGCAATAGGTGACGACCGTGCGACCGCTCGGCAATGCCTTGCTCCAGTTCTCGGGCTGATCCGGCGAGCGATGGAATGCTGGAGCGACGAGGCTCCCGGCGTCGGCAAAGGCCGCGTCGTGCCGCACATCGACGATGATCGGCGTGGCTTCCGAGCCAAGCCGCGCGTAAAGGTCGTGAGGTGAAATGGAGTGGTTGCTTCGGTCCATGCGCAAATCTCCTCGACAAGTCGAGTGTTGCGCAGTCGTTGGACCGGAGTCTCGAGGGGAGACTGCATATTCCCCTTCATGTCTATTAATTTGACCCGATCGCAAAAGCAAGAGGGACCATCAGCGAGAGTACGGCATCACAAATTTGTGCAGAGCAATCGTCGCTCACCTGCGGCGTGTGCGGAACTCCGGCGCGCCTTTGCCAAATGTTGCGGTTCCTCAATCGGCGCATCGACATGGCGCGATTTCACCAATCCAGTAATCCTGGACGGCTTCATCCCACCAAAAATTCAAGGACACTTCGATCAGGTCAGGGGTCCATTTGAATTGCTCGGCGAAGAGCAAGTCCGGCCCGACTTCCTTGAGGCGGACGAATTTAATCTCGAACTGACCCGAAGTTTCAGCGCATCGCGAGGCGTCTACGGCCAGGGTCGCGGTCCATGTTCGTTGCTGATTCTGCACCTTCGAAAATCGAACCTCCTTGAACGCCAACGTTGGCTTGCAAGCCAGCTCGGCCGTGGCCGGCGTGGCAACGCCAAGCACCAGGCTTGCAACGAGCGCAAGCATGCGCCATTGGAACCTGCCGGGAAGCCCCGCCGACCTCATGAAGAGAATTGAGTGGGTGTTGTTGTCCATGCGCAAATCCCCTCGACACGTCGAGTGCTGCGCAGCGCTTGGACATGAACCGTCTAAAGGGGAGTCTGCATATCCCCGCCGCAGGTTCTAGGTAAGAGTGCGGTGCAAGCGCAAGAAGGAACTGTCGCAAAACGCAATAGGGCTGTCCTGCAGAATGCAATTCGGGAATAAGCGGCGATCCCGGTTGTTTCCAGTCCGGTGCATAGACGCACCAACTCCTTGCTTCGGTTCCGGCGCTGTAATCCTGTTCAGCGCTGGGGCCGTTTTGTGCGGTCTCGATCACTGACGCGTGCGCAAAACCCACAAGGCTTTTTAAGCCAGTTCGGTAACGCTTATCTGTTAGGATGCCGACAAAGGGGCACTCAAAACAATGGCCCCGGCTTAAAAAGACGAGGCCATCGCGGTTGCCGCGCCTATTCTTTATTCCCGGTATCGGCAGTATTCGTCACCATTTTCGTATTCAACGCATACTTCGTCCGTCGACGAAGACGATCCTCCTCGTAGTAACCTCTGCCATAGCCATCTCGTTCCGCGCGGTATATGGCCTAACTTAAGGCGGCTCTGAACCGTCGCCCGCTGCGGCTGGACGCGACCGCGTGTCATGCCACGCCCATAATTTTGCAAACTTAGGGCACGGCCCCCAGGGGGCCAGCGCGAGGAACATCTCGTCAATGCGCTGCATGACTGCATTTCCGGCATTCGGTCCGGAGGCAGCATCTACGGAACGTGAACTCACAATTTGTCCCCAACCGCAAACCGGCTTTCAGAAACGTGAAACTAAATTTACTTGAGACGATCGCATTTGATTGCGATGTTGGATCGTCATCTACCGTCGGGGCCTGCAGACCCCCGGCACTCTAAGACGGTTCGCCGTCCAAGTTCTGCTCACCGCTCGAGGTCGCTAGGCCTCGGGGCGTTGAGCGTTTGGACGGAGATATGAGCCGCATTTTTTCGAAATGTCCCTGTAGTTTTTGTTGCTGCCGTCCAGGCGCGCTCGATCGTCCAGACGCTGCAGAGCAGGCTGAGGCGTCACGATGAATTTGGTGTCATTTGCATTGCGACGCCCGATCTCGCTTTTGACGATGGTCATAGCCGTTGCATTGGTGGGTTTTCTGGCGGTCGATCGGATGTCTCGGGACATCTTCCCGGATCTCGGGGTGCCCGTCCTGTATGTGGCCCAGCCGTACGGCGGCATGGACCCGGCGCAGATGGAAGGGTTCATCGTCAACTATTATGAGTACCACTTCCTCTACATCACTGGCATCGAGCATGTCGAAAGCAAATCGATCCAGGGTGTAGGGCTGATCAAGCTCCAATTCCATCCCGGCACTAATATGGCGCAGGCCACGGCAGAGACGGTCGGCTACGTCGATCGCGCCCGCGCCTTCATGCCCACCGGAACGGTGCCGCCTTTCGTGATGCGGTTCGACGGTGGCAGCGTCCCGGTCGGCGACCTCGTCTTCTCCAGCAAAACGAAAACAGTCGCCGAGCTACAGGACGCGGCGCTGTTCAAGGTGCGCCCATTGTTCGCGACCTTGCCGGGCGTGTCGGCACCGCCGCCCTTCGGTTCGAGTCAGCGCACCATCCTCGTTCGCTTGGACCCCGAGAAGCTGCGTTCCTACAACATGTCGCCGGACGAGGTAGTGCAGGCGTTGGGTGCCGGTAATACGGTCAGCCCATCAGGTAACGTCCGCATCGGCGACCTCATGCCGATGGTGCCGGTCAACTCCGTTGTCGGCGATTTCAAGGGCCTGAACAACATTCCCATCCGCTCGCACGGAACCCAGACGGTCTTCATACGCGACGTCGGATCGGTCGAAGACGGCGCCGACATCCAGACCGGCTACGCGCTGGTGAATGGACGCCGCACGGTCTACATCCCCGTAACCAAACGGGCGGACGCCTCGACACTCGCGGTCGTCCAGGCCGTCAAGGCCAACTTGCCACGCTTCCAATCCATCCTGCCTGATGATGTTGAGGTCAGTTACCAGTTCGACCAGTCCCCCTATGTGACGCGCGCCATCCAGGGCCTGTTCGTCGAAGGCGCACTCGGCGCAGTGCTGACAGGCCTCATGGTCCTGCTGTTTCTGCGGGATTGGCGTAGTTCGCTCATCGTGGTTTTGAACATTCCGCTCGCGATCCTCGCGTCGGTGACAGCGCTCTGGGTATCGGGTCAGACAATCAACATCATGACCTTGGGCGGGTTGGCGTTGGCTGTCGGCATCCTGGTCGACGAGGCGACAGTCACCATCGAGAACATCCACACCCGTCTTGCTGACGGCCGCAGCCTTGCCCGCGCCGCGAGCGAGGCCACGGCCGAGACGACGTTGCCCCGGTTCGTGGCCATGCTCTGCATTCTAGCGGTATTCATTCCCGCCTTCTTCATGACCGGCGCTGCTCGCAACCTGTTTGTACCGCTGGCCTTGGCAGTCGGCTTCTCAATGGTAGGGTCGTATTTGCTTTCCAGTACCTTTGTGCCGGTACTGTCGGTTTGGATGCTGCGCAATCCGAGCGCGCACCTTAAACCGCAAGAGACGTTTTTCGACCGGCTGCGGGCCAGCTACGATCGGTTCGCGCGCGCTGTCATGAAACGACGGCGCATCGTCGTGCTTTCCTATCTCATCGTCAGTGGCGCAATCATTTTGCTGGTCGGCAGCTCTCTCGGCACCGAGATTTTTCCGATTGTTGATACTGGCCAGTTGCAATTGCACCTCAGGGCACCGGCTGGAACGCGCATCGAGCGTACCGAGCAGATCGCGCTGCAGACACTCGACGCGATCAAGCGTGAGGTCGGGTCGGATAACGTCGACATCAGCCTCGGCTTTGTCGGCACGCAGCCGCCCAATTACCCCATCAATACCATTTATCTCTGGAGCTCCGGCTCCGAGGAAGCGGTGCTGCAGGTGCAGCTCAAGCGTGGCACCGGGGTCGGCATCGAGGATTTGAAGGAGCGGCTGCGTCAGAAATTGCCCCAGGAATTGCCGGGCGTGGGCTTCTCATTCGAGCCAAGCGACATCGTCAGCCGGGTGATGAGCTTCGGCGCGCCGACACCGATCGAAGTGGCCGTGAGCGGGCCGAACCTCGCCGACAGCCGCCAATACGCAGATAAGCTGCGAGCAAAATTGGCACAGGTGCCGACGCTGCGAGACCTGGGATTCGAGCAGGAACTCGATTACCCGACCGTAAAGGTCAATGTAGAGCGCGAGCGAGCGGGCGTTCTAGGGGTGACGGCGGATGACGTGGCAAAATCGGTCGTCGCGGGCACGTCATCCAGTCGCTACACCTCCGCGGATTATTGGCCCGATCCCAAGAGCGGCATTGGCTATCAGGTGCAAGTCGAGATCCCCGAGCACCAGATGAATTCTCTGGAGGAGGTGAAGAACCTCCCCATCGCTCGCCGGTCGGGCGGACAGATCGACCTCCGCAATGTGGCCGCCGTTACCGACGGCACGGCGCTCGGCGAATATGACCGCTACAACATGCAGCGCATGCTGACACTGAGCGCGAACATCTCCGGCGAGGATCTTGGACGCGCGGCAGCCCGCGTGCAACAGGCGATCAGCGATACGGGAAAGCCGCCCGATCGGGTGAACGTGACCGTGCGCGGGCAGGTCCAGCCGATGGCGGAGATGTTCGAAGGACTGCGTCTTGGGCTCTTGATGGCGGTCGGTGTCATCCTTCTGGTACTGGCCGCCAATTTCCAATCGTTCCGGCTTTCCCTGGCGGTGGGATTGACGATTCCCGCCGTCATCGCGGGGGTCGTACTCATGCTTTGGCTCACCGGTACCACGCTCAACATTCAATCCTTCATGGGCGCGATCATGTCGATTGGCGTGGCCGTGGCAAACGCCATCCTGCTCGTGACTTTCGCTGAGCGCAGCCGGGTCGAGGGTCGCGAACCATGGGAGGCAGCAATAGAAGGCGCACGGAGCCGTCTGCGTCCGATCCTGATGACCAGTTTCGCGATGCTGGCCGGGATGGTGCCGATGGCGCTGGGCCTCGGCGAAGGCGGAGAGCAAAGTGCGCCGCTTGGGCGGGCGGTGATCGGCGGTCTCCTCGGCGCGACGTGCGCCACGCTCATCATCCTGCCGGCGATCTTGGCCACGCTCCAGTCGCGGCATGCTCCGATTTCGGCGTCGCTCGATCCTAGTGACCCGCATAGCCGCTATTTCGAGCCGGAGCCGCAGCTCGGGTCGGTGTGGGATCGTGGCGACGGACCCGGCGAACATCCTGCTCGGGCGGCAGAATAAGCGGAACAACCAGAACGGATTTTGAAGGCGGAACACAATGAAATTCACGAGTCGGACGGGCATAAAGATCCTGGTAGTCGCGGTCGGCGTCGCCGGGGCCGGGGCTATCTTTGCCGAGAGGCATCTCGCAGCATCCCCATCGCTGAATTCAACGAGAGCGGATAACCCCCCCCGGGTCGAGGTTGTCCTTCCGCGCCGCGCCACATTGGCCCAACGTCTCCAAACCAACGCCAACCTCGAAGCCTTCGAGGAAGCGGATCTCTTTGCCAAAGTCTCCGGATATTTGTCGGAGGTTCGCGTCGACATCGGCGATCACGTGAAGGCGGGTCAAGTGCTCGCGGTCATCGACGTCCCGGAAATGAAACAGGAGCTTGCCGAAGCCAAAGCCCAGCTCGAATCCAAGCGAAGTTCGCTAGAGAGCGCGCGCCGCCAACTGGACCACAACAAGGCGGACGTAGCGCTTCAGAACGCCTTGGCGAAAGACCGGGAGCAACTGGGCGAGGGACGGCAATTCATCAGCGACCGGACACTCGATCAGGTGCACGCCAACGCGGACATCGCCAAGGCGGATCTGGGCGTCGCGGAAGCGAACCGCGCCCTCGCGGCCAACCAGGTCGACGTCGCCGCCGCGACCGTGGAGAAGATCAAGACTCTGCTTGCCTATACGCAGATCGTGGCGCCCTTTGATGGCGTGGTGGCGCGGCGACAGGTAAACCGGGGCGATTTGGTCCAGGCCGCCACGGCTACGCGGACGACGCCGTCGGCAGGGTCACTTTTCACGGTGCAGCGGATCGACACGATCCGGGTATTTTGCGACGTTCCGGAGAACGACGTACCTCACCTTCACGTCGGCGATGCGGCGATCGTCAAGCCGTCTGGCTTCGACGGTAAGCCGTTCCTCGGCAAGGTAACCCGCTTCTCCCTACGGCTTGATCCCGAGACCCGCAACATGCGCACCGAAATCGACCTGCCAAACCCCAACGAACAGCTTTATCCGGGCACGTATGCGGAGGTCTCACTGGAAATGAGCCGGCGCCCCGATGCACTTACCGTACCAACCGCGGCTATAGGTTCGGATGGCGACGGAAACTTCGTGTATAGCATTATTGACAATCGGATCATACGCCTCGCCGTCAAGACTGGTCTCACCGGCAACGGTCGCATCGAGGTGACCGCGGGCCTATCGGAGGAGACACCGGTGGTGGCAAGCACCAAGGGCGTGCCGCCACTAAGAACGGCGGTTCAGCCGCAGATGGTCCGCGAGAACTCCTAACTCCCGTCAGAAAATCAGCACCGCGCCCGACACCAAAAGGAGAACCAAAACCACCCTTCGGAATGCGGTTTCGTCGAGGTGGCCATAAAGCTTCACACCTAACCACGTACCAGCGAGCAGTATCGGCAATCCGAACAGAAACAACCGGATGGTGTCCGCCGATACTGAACCTTTGATGCCCAGCCACGCGGCGCTCATGGCGAAGATCGCAACTGCAACCGGCTGAAAGATCGCGCGCTGCCGATCCTTCGGCCAACCGCGCAGACCACACCAGATCGTCACCAATATGCCCGCAAGTCCGGTTATTCCGCCGAGTACGCCACTTAAAAATCCAACGCCGGCATCGGCAGTTGCACCACCTATTGTCACCGATGCCATCTTCGGTCGAAAGAGTGCGTAGAGGCTGTAGAGAACAAGAAATGCGCCGATGCTCGCCCGGACGTGCACCGGGTTTGCCCATCTGAGAATCGCGATGCCGACCGGCACGCCGATCGCGGCGCCTAATATGAAAGGCCAGAGCTTGGCCCACTCAAGCGCATGCCGAAGCTTCCAGACTGAGTAGCCTTGTACGATCAAACCGAACGCGACGATCAGCGTCGCGGTTTGCAATGGCGTGAGGATGTAGAGCCAGATTGAAGCCGCGACCAGCCCAAAGGCAAAGCCCGAGAGACCGGCGACAAGCGCACCCGCAAACGTCGCAACGAGAAAGATTGTGAGATCGACGGAAAACACATCCATGCGCTCGCTCCACAAGACAGGGCGAGCAGCGCTTGAATGGGTGTTCCATTTGACGGGGAGGCTGCGATGTCCCCATGGGTCCAGCCTATCTTAAGTCGCGACCAGAACCAATGGCCGATAGCTCCCATTGTCGCCTCCTAAAGGTCGCCCGGACCAAGGCCCACGAAATTGGACCCGCCGCAGCACGGGCATGCCCAGAGGCGCGGAACCGCCGTGTCGAACAGGCGTTGAACTCGGAATGGTTTCGCGGTTTGAAAAGCTAGGAGCACAGATCATGTCGGCACGAGCACTCTCTCAAGCTGTCGTTTGCTGTCTGGTGATGGTTGGCCTGTTCTCGCCTGCCCATGCCTTGACCCAGCAGGAGCTCATAGCCAAGCTTGAATCCGCGGGTTATTCGCAAATCCGAGAAATCAAATCCACCGCCGAAGGTACGGCCGTTAAGGCTATGAAAGACGGCAAGGAAGTATCGCTCGTCGTCGATAGCAGCGGCCAGGTCAAAGAGCGGCACTAGAGATTCTCTCGTCGCTAACCCATTGCCGCGAACACGCCTGCCGCTTAGACGAGTTCGCGGCATCCGATCGCGGACCAGCGTCTTCCAAAAGACTGCTTTGTGCGTTCACAACCTAGACGACGGATTCCATGAAACCGATCATATGCAGTGCGCACTTTAGTCAGCAAATTCAGACGATTTCGAGAGCCGCGTTATGATTCGAAGCTTGGAAGCGCCCGACTAGTTCGTCTCGCCGTAGGTGATTTGATCAAACAGCGTGATGCTGTCGGCCTTCGTCCATAGCCCTACCATCCCCGCATCGGCGAAAGTGGAATCGTCAACCTCAAACAATTGTTTGCCGTTGAAAGCCGCCGTGAAGTGGTCGGCTTTGAAGTCTATCCGCAGATTATGCCAGGTGTTGGCCGGCACCGGCACGTCAACCCCGTAGCCGCCTTTGCGGCGCACGGCGGACGCCCGGTGACGGTCTTGTAGAGAACGAAATTGTCCTCAAGCGCATTGGCCCGGACGACGTAATAATTGTTCGCATCTCTCGCCCGCCAGACACCGGCGGCGCGGTCCTGAGAGCCCGCAATGGCTTTGAATCTTACCTCAATGAAGCCGTTCCTGACGTTGACATCGTTCTTCAGAAGAAGCGGATAGGTAGCCCGACCGGATTGCTTGACTACCTTTAGTTTGGAGGGTGCCGTCTCATCGCTTTCGACCGTCCATTTTGAATCTCCTTTCCCAGTAAGAGTAGCTGTCCAACCGTCGGGTGTTGCGCCTATCTGGTTGCCCTCGAAATTGACCGTGTGCTCTGACATGTGATTCACCTCCAGTAGGAAAAGTGTGGCTGCGATAGTGGTCAGCGGGCGTCCGGATGGAGCATTTGCCTAGGCTCCTCTGAGATCGTGAAGTCACCGTTTATCTGCCGAGCGACGATATGGTGTGCTGGCCGCACCCGGACTGAGTTCGGCTGCTCGTGTCCATACCGGTTGAGTTCACAGGCTGGATTGACTGGCTACCCTTTCCTCGGGTGGCTTGGTGTGGCGAAATGAGAAGAGCAGTGCGAGATCATAGGCAATTTTCAATCCACCGCAGATGACCAAGGCCAGTCCCGCAAAGGTTGTCGCGAGCAGTGCTCCCGCCAAGGCAGGACTGAGCGACGATGCAAGGCTGCGTGGTACGGCAGTTACGCTCGCCGCCGCAGGTCGTTCAGGCGGCGTCACAACCGCCATCACGTATGACGTCCGTGTCGGGACGTCCATTTGCGAGAGCGCCGAACGAATAAGCAACAGGCCGAGCACCACAAGAAGGTTCGTCGAAAAAGCGGCAAGGATCAGACACAGACTCGAAGGACTGTGCGTGAAGACCATCGTGTTTACAAGACCGAAGCGTTTTGCCAGACGCGCTGCGACGGGATAAGAAAATGCGGCGAGGACATTGGACCAGAAGAAAAACAAGCTTGCAGCGGTCAGCGACAGCCCGAAGCGCTCAAACAGCCACAGAGCGACGAGGGACTGCACCGCAAAACCACCGGCGAATGCATCCAAGCTGAATAGCGCGGCGAGTTTGTAGACGATCCATTTCGAGGGGCCCAGCGCAACCGGACGAGACGCAACGTCGTGCGGCTGAGCGTGAGGCAAATATCGATAGATGGCCGCGGCAAGGAGACCTAGTGCCGCATAGAAACAAAACATTGCTTTGAGAGCGTCGATGTAGCTAGCGCCTACCGAAACCAAAGCAGACGGCGCCGCGGCCGCTAATGCGCCGGCGGCGGTGGAAAGTCCGCCGATCAAGCTGTAATGAGCAAAAATACGGGTACGATCATGGTCCGGCGCTTGCCGCGCCAGCATGGCATGTTCGAGCGGTACAAATAACCCGATGTCTCCGCTTGATGGATTCATAGTTCCGATAAAGGCGACGATGAGAATGAATGCGAATTGTTCAGAAGCCTGAAATGCGAGTCCTGTGGCAACTGTCGCAAAGGCACCGACCAACAGAAGATTGCGCAGGTCCTTGCCAGGAGCGAAAAATCCGATCGCCAGCGTCACAGCGGCCGTTCCAAGCAGGGATGCGCTTGCGACAATTCCGATCTGAAGCGGACCGAAGCCCAATTCGGATAAGTATGCCGGCAGGATGATGATCGCGAATCCGTCGCCGAACCCACGCGCAGCGCGCGCGGCGTATAACAAGTGGACGTCTGATGGCCTTCTCACAGTGATCCTTCTATTGAGTCGGTTGGTTTGGTGTTCAGTCAGTTGACCGGGGTCACCGTGTAGTCCGAGAAGTGCATGTAGCTGTCCACCTTTGACCAAAGACTGATGCGGCCGGATACGGGGGCGAAATGATGCATCAAGCGAATGCGTGGCGATGATGTTATCGACTACGAGTCGACGCTGGGTCCCCTAATATAGTCATCAATCGAGAGACCCGATTTTAAGGCTTTCGAACAATGTCATGCTGTCGGCCTGGGTCCACAGGCCAACCTTGCCGGGAGGGCCCGGAAACCTCCGGTCAGTCGCGACAAAAAGCTCTCTGCCATCGAAAAATACCGTGAGGCGGTCGTCTCTCGCCGCGATACCCAGAGTGTGCCATATTTGGCTCGATACATCGACCTCCATGCATCCGATCATCTGTCGCTTTCCGGCAACGACGCGATAAAGGTTCACGTTATTTTCGAGCGCATCAGCGCGTACGGCGTAATAGTGATCAACCGATCTAAACCGGACGAATACGCCGGCGGCCTGGTCGATTTTGCCGGAAATGATCATGAAGCGAGTCGACACGTAGACGTCGCGTCCGGAGAAGGGCCGGTAAATGGCAAACGGCAAGCGATTTTCAGTAGGTTCAGTATCGATTTGCGCCAATCCTCGACCGGCGTCGTTATCAATGATCAACCATTCGCCCAGCTCGCCGTCGCCCGCTGCGGCGAACTCAAAATCGTCAAGCGGTCTTGCTGTATCGAATGTGATGGCATCGGCTGGGTTACGCGATGCTGTTGGACCACATGCAGTCAAGAAGAACACGCAAAGCGCCAGATATGGAAAAACGCGCGTCTTCACGGTTTTGCCCCTCTGACTGGCGGCTTTGCCGACTCGGGGACCTCTTCGATTAGTGCGACTCCCATTGCGCTTAGCGCAACGAGAAATCCTTGGCTTACTTCCTCCTCGTCCTTGTAATAGAGGACGACCGAAGCTCCATCGGCGATGTCATTTCGGGGCGGATCGATTTGCCCGGAACGACTTTGCCGCTCTAGCGCTACGAGTTTGTGTGACTTCGTTAACTCTGCAGGCGGGGGATCAGGCTCAGCGGAGGTCCACTCGGAAGCAGACTGTAAACGGAATTCGCTGGGGGGAATTGAAGGCTTGCATTCGTCCATGTGCAGGTTCCTCGACAAGTCGAGCGTTGCACAGTTCTTGGACCGAAGCCTCGAGGGGAGACCGTACTTCCCCTAATAACGTCATAATTCAGCGAATCCACAAATGCAACATCTTTGAATCATGTTGCGTCCTACGACAGAATGGGCGGTGACGCCGAAGGGCACATTGTTCCGGGATAATGTTTGCACACTCGCTATGATCGCCCGACGTCCCTCGGTTCCTCTGGGCGGGTTGATGTATGGTTCGCCATCATTCATTTGCTTGTGTCACCGTGTAGCGCGCGGTATTTCGATACGTTTTGCGCGTCGCAAGGATGGTGGGCAGTTCCGTGCGCAGGAAGCTCGCGTTCACGAACGCATTCCGCGCCGGACTGAAGGAAGCTGGTTACAGCGAAGGTGAGAACGTCTTAATCGAGTATCGCTGGGCAGATGGCCAATACGAGCGCTTACCGTCGCTTGCGGCCGAGTTAATCAGCCGCCAGGTCGATCTCATCGCCACCGGCGGGGGATAGCCGCCGCGCTTGCGGCCTTAAAAGGGAGCAGTAGGTAGCATGGCCACGGCAACGCAGGCTGATCTATTTTTCGTTGGCCAATTCCGTTGTTGGCACAAATGCGAAGTGCCGACAGGCTTTGAAAATGTCTGCTTATCGGCGTAGACCGGAAGTGACCGGCGCGGTCGCCGCAAAACCTCGAGACGCTCGCTGCGCTCTGTGACCAGAAACGCTGCGATACGATCGAGCTGTTCTGAACAAAGCCCCGCGAAATGCGGGGTTTTCTTTGTCTTAACCGCCGCGATTCGTGGCCGATGGAGTTAGTGTCGAACCGCTTGGATCATGCATGATAGGAGCAAGAGTATTCCCGGAGAAGTTCCGCGGCCAAGTTGCGATAGGGCTTGCCGTGCGGAAGGGAACGCTTCTTAGGACGGGGCGAGCGGTGGGTTTTGCCAAGTTCATCGGGCCTTCCGCAAATGCGAGCGTGCTTGGGAGAGCGAATGCAATTGCGAGTGCGATTGTCGTAAGTTTCATGGCGTGTCCTTATCATCATTTAGATAACGGATTAACATGGGAACGTCTTGTTTCATTGCTCAACTAAACTTTTCTTGAGCGCGATAGAAGCCGCCAAGCTGTTCACATCTCGCAGAGCCGCGATGCTCCAGGAATCGTCTTCCATCGCGTCCCATTCGCGTTGGTGGTTTTCTGTTGTTCGCTGAACCCCTGGGGAACGGTACTGAGTTGCTTCCATTCGTCTGCTTCTGCCAGCCAGTATTTCACTAGCGAGTATTTCATTTCGCTTCTGGCACGCGCAGCCTGCTCACGGCATATGGCTTCCAACGCTGTGAATTGCTTTTTTGAATACATGGTCTTTCCTGTCATTGCTCCATCTATGCCCGGCTCACCTGGGAGAGCTGGCGTTGTGCTGTACGCGAGCTCCCCCGGTGAACGCCTGAAGATTGCGAAAGTCGCGCAATGGCAGCTTCCGAATCAGCTCACCATTCAGTAGGTGCAGGTGTACGGCCAGTTGTATGACGAGTAATACGGGCAACCATAGTCGTAGTCGTAAAAGCCATGATGTCTTCCATAGCCATCGTGACCTCGGCCAATGCCCGCCATGCGAGCTCCGCCGAAGCCGCCCATGTGCCCTCCGCCGAAGCTGCCTCCGCCGAAACTGCCCATGCGAGCTCCGCCGAAGCCGCCGCCGAAACCGCCTCCGCCGCCGTGTCCTCCGCCTCCGCCTCCGCGTGCCTGTGCACCGGTCGCAAGCAGAGACCCGGCAAGCAACGCGCTTGCCAATACCATCATCGTTCTTCGTCCAGTCATGACATTTTCCTTTCCACGGGCAGAGCCGTTAGTGATCATTGAACTTCTCGCCCGGCCAAATGTGGTCGCCCCGGCTCCGAATGGCTAATGGGAAATTTCGAAGTCGGTAATCGGAGCAGTCGATGGCACTGCCATCAGCACAGAAGAGGACGATGCCGATCAGCCGCGCAGGATCGATAAATACGGACCGACGCTCCTGACATACGTCGCTTCAATGGATGCCGACGTGACGCGCCCACTCAGCGTGCTGGTAATGCTTCAGCGTCTTGGTCAGGCGCAAGTGCTCTCTTGGTATCAGTCAGACACTCTCGGACAAGATTTCCGAGCATCCTGAATTCGGCGCCGCGCGAGGATGTCGGCCGCCAGGCCAGGACCACGGTCCGGAACGGCTTGTCTGGAAAGAGCGATCGAACCACAACATTGCGCATTGAAGCGAGTTCGGAAGCCACCGCGATCTGCGGCATTAGCGTGATGCCCAGTTCCGCGTCCACCATCTGGACAAGCGTTCGCAGGCTGGTCGCTTGGAAGACCTCATTGCGAACCGGATCCACGATCCGGCATGCCTGCAATGAATGGCTGCGCAGGCAATGTCCGTCCTCGATCAGGAGCAGCTGCTCGCGGGCTAGGTCATTACGGCTTACCACCTTGTGATGGCCAAGAGGATGGTTGCGCGGCATCGCTACGACGATTGGATCTTTCGCGATTTCCATCGCCTCGGCATCGCGAAGTTCGTAAGGAATGGCCACCAGTAAAATGTCGAGCTCTCCTGCAGCGAGCTTATCCAGCAGGTTGTCAGTCGGAGCCTCCCGCACGTACAGCTTGAGCTTCGGAAGCGCAGCGCCGAGATGCCGCAGCAGCGAGGGCAGGATATACGGCCCGACTGTCGGGATTACCCCGAACCGGAGCGGCCCCGACAATGGCTCGTGCGCGTTGCGGGCCAACCCGACCAGCTCCTCGGCGTCGACCAGCAGGCGCTGGGCGCGCGTCGCGACCTCTTTCCCCAGGGGGCGTCAGCATCACCTGGCGATGGCCGCGCTCAAACAGCGTGACGCCCAGCCGTGCCTCGAGCTCCTTGATCCCTCCGCTTAGCGTCGATTGCGTGACGCCACAACTTTCCGCAGCACGGCCGAAATGGCATTCCTCGGCCAGAGCACATAAAAAACGGAGTTGTTGAAGACTCGGCAGGATGACCATCGGAATGTCCAATGAAGCTGTGCGTTTTTATCCATTGGACCAATGCCAAAGAAAGGCGGACCCTCCGCACAGACGAGATATGAGCCGGCAGATGACCTTTCCATGGTCGACTACTTCAATCGCTTGCGAATATCTCACGATCCGGTGAAGCAGCATGAAATATCGCCAACATTTAGAATCCACCATCGAGGGAATTCACCGCGAGGGTCGTTATCGCTTTTTCTCGGATCCAATGCCCGTCGGCGAATGGTCGAAGAAGGAGATTGCTACCTAGCGAGGAGAATACTGAAATCCTGCCAAACGGCGGGAAAAGACGTCCCTGCCGGGACGATGGCGATGGTTAGTTCGTGCGATTTGTGCGAGCGTCCAAAAAGCCGACCGCGATTGCAACATTGAACCGCCAGCGTCATCTTACGCCATCATGCGGAGGGCTTACCCCTACCGCGGAGAAAACAGTGGACCGGGCAAGGATGATCGTTGGAGAGCTTGACCACCCAGACCCGGAATTACCTTTGGGACATGCCGACCGGCTCAGATATGTCCATTCATTGGGGGTAGACCGGAAGTGACCGGCTGGCAGCAAGACTGAACCATTTGGAACGAATCCAAAAGGCATCATCATTTTCACGGACAGCGGACACTTTTCTTTGTTTCAGTCTCGCGCGGATCTTCCCAAACTAGCGGAAAATGATCGTGGCAAGGCCACTGCGGAAGAGGCTAGGGCGGTGGTAGGCGGATCGATTGCTTATTACGGGACCTATTTCGTCAATGAGGCGGATAAATCTCTGTCTGTCACCCTTGACGGCGCGACGTTTGCGAATCTCCTCGAAGGTGTTCAAAGGCGCGACATCACGTCGCTTACCGCTGACGAATTAAAATTTTCCGATCCTCGGACGCCGTCCGGGATGACCTTGCAAACTGTCTGGCGACACGCGAAGGCTTCTGTGAAGATTGCACCACCTCAATTTGCGGCCTCTCTCATTCCGTCAGCGGCGCATGAGTCCGGAATTGGCACGAACCTGACCATCAGCGATGTCCGCAGTCCGGTCGCTGAGGGGGTAAGACCGGACATGGTGCCGACAGCGCAATTCGGTCGAGATTGCCCCTTCTCAGAAATTTCCGTCGATATGAAGCCCGGCTACCCCCTAGCTGAGCCTAGGCTGTCATGCTTTGATGTATCAGGAACGAAATCGAGGTGGCGCTCAGCGTCTCGCTGGATAATTTGGAATACTCATTGTGACGGATAACGTTGCCGACGATCCCGAGCGGGTCATTGCTGATCTCCAGCGTAGGCTTGAGGAGTCGATTGCGCAGCAGACCGCTACCGCCGACGTGCTCAAGGTCATCAGCCGCTCGACCTTCGATCTCCAAACCGTCCTCGAAACGCTGATAAAGTCCGCAGTCGAGTTGAGTGGTGCCAATCGGGGCTCGATCTTCCTTCGCGAAGGCGATGTCTTTCCGCTCAAGGCGGCGTCCAGCACCACCCCCGAATTCCTGCAATATTGGGCGGCGAATCCGCCGAGGGCGGGCCGCGGTTCGGCCACTTCGCGCGTTATCGGATCGGGAAAGGTCGAAGTTATTCCTGATGTTCTTGAGGACCCGGACATGGAAATGCCCGCGAGTTCCTTGATCAGAATTCGCGCGACGCTGGGTGTGCCAATGCTCAGGGACAACAAGGTCGAAGGCGTGCTGGTGCTGACGCGGCCCGAGCCCGGCCCGTTCACCAAAAGCCAGATCGATCTGGTGCAAACCTTTGCCGACCAGGCGATGATTGCCATCGAAAACGCCCGCCTATTCGACGAGGTACAGACGAAGACGGCCGACTTGCAAGAATCGCTACGGCACCAAACCGCGACTTCCGAGGTGCTAAAGGTCATCAGTCGCTCGCCCGGTGAACTGAGTCCCGTCTTCCAGACGATCCTGGCCAGCGCAACCGGTATCTGCGATGCACAATTCGGCAACTTGTTTGTTCTCCACGAAGACGGCGGCTTCCGTTGTGCCTCGATCTTTAATTTGCCGCTGGCCTTCGCGGGAACCTTTTCACGCAATCCCGTCATCTACCCGCCGCCGATCGATCCGTTGGGGCGGCTTATCTCAACCCGGCAACTCGTTCACATCGTCGATGTCACGCAGGAGCCGGCCTACCTGACTGGTTTCCGGTCGATCGTGGAACTTGTCGAACTCGGCGGAGCCAGAACGATTCTGCTTGTGCCGATGTTGAAAGAAGACAACCTTGTCGGTGTGATCGCGATTTTTCGGCAAACCGTTCACGCGTTCTCCGACAAGCAGATCGATCTGGTGACGAGCTTCGCCAGTCAGGCCGTGATCGCCATCGAAAATGCCCGCCTGCTCAACGAACTGCGCGAGCGCACCGACGATCTCAGCGAATCCCTGCAACAGCAGACCGCAACCGCCGACGTTCTCAAGGTCATCAGCCGGTCGGTCTTCGATTTGCAGACCGTGCTCGATACCCTGGTCGATTCGGCCTATAAGCTCTGCGGGGCCAGTCTTGGCCTACTTTATCTGCGGGGCGATGACGCCTTTGAATGCAAGGCGATTGCCGGTCTAGGCGCCGCGGAAGCGGCCCAGTTGTTCAAGGGGCGGCCGATCCGCTCGGGCCGCGGCACCGCCGCGGAACGTGTGATCCTGACGGGTGAGGTGCAGGCCGTTACCGACTTCTTTGCGGACCCCGATTTCGATCCGAAGGTCCGCGATCTCATTCAAAACGACTGTTCGGGGTCAGGCATCCGTAAACTGCGATCCACGCTCGCAGTCCCGATGGCGCGCGACAACGAAGTTATCGGCGTGCTCGCGATTGCACGCCCTCAAACAGCGACATTTCCTCAACGGCAGATCGAATTGCTGCAGACATTTGCCGACCAGGCGGTGATTGCCATTGAAAACGTCCGCCTGTTCAATGAGGTGCAGGCCCGGACCAAAGAACTTACCGCCTCGCTCGATGAGCTCCGCACCGCGCAAGACCGCCTGGTGCAGACCGAGAAGCTGGCTTCGCTCGGTCAGCTTACTGCGGGTATCGCGCACGAGATCAAGAACCCGCTCAATTTCGTCAATAACTTCTCGGCGCTTTCGGCGGAATTGATCGACGAACTGGACGAGACCTTGGCCCCGGCCCCGCTCGATCAGAAGATGCGCGGCGACGTTGGCGAACTAACCCAGATGTTAAAGTCCAACCTCGAAAAGGTGGTCCAGCATGGCAAGCGCGCCGACTCCATCGTCAAGAACATGCTGCTGCACTCGCGCGAAGGTTCGGGTGAACACCGGTCCGCCGATATCAATGCGCTCGTCGAGGAAAGCCTCAATCTAGCCTATCACGGCGCGCGCGCGGAGAAGCCCGGTTTCAATGTTATGCTGAAGCGCGACCTGGATCCCGATGCGGGTGCAGTCGAACTCTACCCGCAGGAGATCACCCGCGCTCTGCTCAACCTGATATCCAACGGTTTCTACGCCGCCACCCAGCGCAAGTCGGTGGAGGGAGAGATTTTTGAACCTGTCCTAATCGCCGCCACGAAAAACCTCGGCAAGACCGTTGAAATCCGGATTCGTGACAACGGCACCGGAATCCCCGCCGACGTGAAGGAAAAGATATTCAATCCCTTCTTTACGACCAAGCCCTCAGGACAGGGAACCGGACTGGGCCTTTCGATGAGTCATGACATCATCGTGAAACAACACGGCGGCACCATAGATTTCGATACCGGGCTTGGCGCATTCACCGAATTTCGGATTGTTCTGCCGCGTGCCGGGGCACCCCTGATCAAGTCGGGAGAACAAGGGTGAGTTTGCTCATTCTCGTGGTCGACGACGAGCCGGACGTCGAGGCGCTGTTTCGCCAGCAATTCCGACGCGACCTCCGTGCTGGTCGCTTCGCGATGGAATTTGCGCAATCGGCCCCTATGGCGCTTCAACGCATTATCAGCGCTGGCGACGAGTCTCTCATTTTGATCCTGTCCGACATCAACATGCCAGGATTGAGCGGCCTTGAGCTTCTTCCTAGGGCAAAGGCCATTCGGCCGGATGTTCCGATCATCATGATCACTGCCTACGGCGATGCGGAGACTAAGCGTCGTGCGCTTGAGAATGGCGCGGAGGCGCTTCTGATAAAGCCGATCGACTTCGGCACGCTGCGCAGCGAGATCGACAGCCGCGTTGAGCGCGCGGCATAACCGGTCGAACTTCCCTGAATTTGCTGCGGTGCAAGAGTCTCTTCATGGCAGATACTGTTGAAAAAGTCGAAAATCCCGGAGCTCCGAAAATCTCGCGAACGTCGAATGATGGTGAATCTTAGCCGCTGCAATGCTCTGCAGAACCGATACGGGCATCGGTGGTAGCTTATGC
>JAQGKC010000118.1 GCA_028290305.1 Bradyrhizobium sp. | reverse complement strand
TGCATTGAGATGTCAGCGAAGTCCGAGGTGGTGACGGTCTGCTCGTGGCAATTTGCCGGAGGAGAGACTGCAGAGCACGGCGATGATCTTGATCACGAGAGAACCCCGTCGCCGAGATAGACATGGGCGCCGCCGACCGTATGACTTACCGGCGCTCTGTCCGACTGCTCGCTGAACGGATCATTCGGCGGGAAAATGCTGTCATATATCGCGCGGGCTTCCCGAACGAGGCGGGCTCGCTCGCGCTCAGACTTTGGGATGAATCCAATAACCTCGCCCATTTTCGCTCCAGACCTCATTAGAGAATGAGTTTTATAATGAGTTTTATCATGAGATGATGATTATCATCCAATATGTGATTTGGGGCCTCAACGCTGACTTTGAAGCCCGGCAGGCAGTAACGAAGGAATAAAAAATTCGTGAGCAAGATTGCGCTCCATGTGCGGGTAGCCGCAGCGGACGCACTCTAGCTTTCTATGGGTTTCGTTTTGCGGAAGAACCTGCCGAGATTGAACCGCATTGCGTGAAAGTCAGTGTGTGCTCGCCAGGGAAGCAAGCCCCGCTATCGGACGGCGGTTCGCAGCACCCTCCACGCAAGCGCGACTGGCTCGCTTGACGGAAAAGCACAACCATCCCAGCGACGATCGTCCCATTCAATATCCTGGCCAATAATCGCAGCACAGTCGCGGTCAGTCGCTGACCGAATTCGTGCCAGATCGCAATATAGGTGCCGCATGTCTCAAGCCGTCGAGAAGAACCATCGAAGCGCTGGCGCCAGCGTTGTCGTCCCTCGCTTGTTTGTTCTTGAGCTGAACGCCGGCCGTATTCACTCCATGAATACGGACGGTTCCGACCGAAAGACCATCGTGTCGGATTGCCATTTGCCCGACGGCATCGTCGTCGATGTTGAGGCTGGCCATATCTACTGGACCAACATGGGCATCCCAAACCTGGATGACGGGTCCATCGAGCGCGCCGACATCGACGGCAAGAACCGCAAGACAGTCGTCGCGCAGGGAGCGACCCACACTCCGAAGCAGATCATCCTCGATAAGAAAGGCGGCAAGCTCTATTGGTGCGACCGCGAGGGCATGCGCGTCATGCGCTGCAATCTCGACGGGACGCGGCTGGAGACGCTCATCGAAGCGGGGCGCGGCGAAGCCGACAGCCGAGATCAGACACGATGGTGCGTCGGACTGACGATCGACCCGAAATTCGGACATATCTACTGGACGCAAAAAGGCCCGGACAATGCCGGGCTCGGTCGCCTCTTTCGTGCCAATGTCGAGATTCCCGCCGGCCAAACTGCAGCGACCAGGTCCGACGTCGAGATCTTCTACGACGGACTGCCGGAGCCGATCGATATCGAGCTCGACCACAAAAGTCGTGTTCTCTACTGGACCGACCGCGGCGACCCTCCGCGCGGCAACACGGTGAGCCGGGCCTCGATCGACAACAAGCCTGTCGAGCCGGAGATCGTGGTGACCCATCTCATGGAGGGAATCGGTATCGCGCTCGACGTTCCAAACGATCGCATGTTCGTGACCGATTTCGCCGGTTCGGTTTACTCCGCACGGCTCGATGGATCCGGTGAACGAAATTTCCTCTACGCGCAGGGCAACCTCACCGGCATCGCATACGCCGAAATCCCGAAGGAGAAGTGATATGTCGCAAAACAAACCCATTCGCCGGATTGCCATCATCGGCACGGGCGTGATCGGTGCAAGCTGGGCCGCACTCTTCCTTGCCCACGGCCTTGACGTGGTGGCGACAGACGTTGCGCCGGGCGCGGAAGCGGCACTGAAGCGCTTTGTTGCGGCGGCTTGGCCGGCGTTGCAACGGCTTGGCCTCGCATCCGGCGCCTCCCAGAGCAGGCTGTCATTCACCGCGGCGCTGACGGACGCCGTCAAGGATGCCGATCTGGTCCAGGAAAACGGACCTGAGAAGATCGAGTTCAAGAAGACGCTTTATCGTCAGCTGGACGAAGTGCTGCATCCCAGCGTCATCATCGCCTCGAGCTCGTCGGGCTTGACCATGAGCGAGATCCAGTCGGCATGCGAGATGCATCCCGAGCGCTGCGTGATCGGCCACCCGTTCAATCCGCCGCATCTGGTCCCGCTGGTCGAGATCGTCGGCGGAGCAAAGACGTCGGAGAACACGATCCAGCGCGCAGCGGAATTTTACACGTCGATCGGCCAGCGGACGGTACGCGTCAACAAGGAGATGCCCGGCCACGTCGCTAACCGTTTGCAGGCCGCATTGGCGCGCGAGGTTTATTACCTCGTCGCCGAGGGCGTCGTGAGCGCCGCCGACGTCGACACCGCCCTGTGCTGGGGCCCGGGCCTACGTTGGGGCATCATGGGCAACATGATGCTCAACCACCTCGGCGGCGGCCCGGGCGGCATCGAGCACTTCTTCCAGCAGTTCTCCGGCCCGATGACGGCCTGGTGGAAGACCCTCGGCTCGCCGGTGCTGACTCCGGAAGTGCAAAAGAAGCTTATCGACAGCGTCCATGCCGAGGTCGGATCGCGTTCGATCGACGAACTCGCGTCGGAACGCGACGAAGTCCTGCTCGGCCTGATTGAGCTGCGCAACAAGGTTGCCAAGTCGAGCCAGACGAAATCGAAGGCGACAGTCGCCTGAGGTCAGGCGCCACCGGCGCGATCGATCGCATATCCAACACGTCCATCAATCTTTCCGGCTTTCAAGCCACAGCATCAGGAGTTCCAAATGTCCACTGCAACAGCAGCAACCAAGCCCGGCGCGCCGAAGCCGGCGCCCGTACCCAACGGCGATTTCTATCAGTTGGTCGACCTTCTCACCCCAGAGGAGCGAGCGCTCGTCCATAAGGTGCGGACCTATATGGAGACCAAGGTCCAGCCGATCATCAACAAGTATTGGTCCGATGACGCGTTTCCATTCGAATTGCTGCCGTCGTTCAAGGAACTGGGCCTCGGCGGGCTCGGCTTTGAGGGCTACGGTTGCGCCGGCGGTAGCCAGAAGCTGTTCGGTTTCGTCGCGATGGAACTGGCGCGCACCGACGCGTCGTTCTGCACCTTCTTCGGCGTGCACAGCGGCCTGGCCATGGGATCGATCTATCTCGATGGCTCCGAGGAGCAGAAGCAGAAATGGCTGCCGCCGATGGCGCGGTGGGAAAAGATCGGCTGCTTCGGCCTCACCGAGCCGCTGGTTGGTTCGGGAACGAGCGGCGGTCTGACCACGACGGCCAAGCGCGAAGGCGATACCTGGATTCTCAATGGACAGAAGCGGTGGATCGGCAACGCGCCATGGTGCGACGTCTCCATCATCTGGGCGCGCGACCTTGGCGACAATCAGGTGAAAGGATTCATTGTCGAGAACAAGTCGACGCCCGGTTTCAGCGTTGAGAAAATCGAGCACAAGATCGCGCTAAAGGTGGTCCAGAACGGCCAGATCACGCTGAAGGATGTACGGGTGTCCGAGGCGAACCGGCTGCAGGGCGGCAACTCGTTCCGCGATACCGCACGCGTGCTGCGGATGACGCGATACATGGTGGGTTGGGCGTCAACCGGCATCCAGATGGGCGCGTTCGAAGCAACCGTCAAATACGCCCAGGAGCGACTGCAATTCGGCAAGCCGATCGCCTCGTTCCAGATGATTCAGGATCTGCTCGCCAAGATGCTTGCCAATCTGACCGCGTGCCAGTGCCTGATGCTCCGCCTGGCGCAGCTCGATGACGAAGGCAAGCTCGGCGACCATCATGCGGCGCTGGCGAAGGCGTTCTGCACGTCGAAATCGCGCGAGACGGTCTCATGGGGACGCGAGGTCCTGGGCGGCAACGGCATCGTCGCCGACTACAATGTCGCGCGCTTCTTCGCCGATGCCGAGGCGCTCTACTCCTACGAAGGTACGTATCAGATGCAGAATCTGATCGTCGGCAAAGCCATCACCGGTCACGGCGCCTTCGTGTGACATCCCTGCGGCCGGCGCTCCGGCGCCGGCTGCTCCCCAAACAAGGAGACATGATTATGACTTCGCAAGCCGCACCGGTCACCCCTTCGCCTGCAACAATACCCAACTCCTCGTCCCGGGCGGCGTTGGCGCTTGCGAACGTCCAGTACGAAAAAAAGGGCTCGATCGCTTACGTGACGGTCAATCGGCCCAAGGTGCTCAACGCGCTCAACACGCCGACCTGGACCGATTTGCGGGCCGCGTTCGAAGACGCAAAGGGCGATGCGTCGGTGCACGGCGTGATTCTCACCGGCGCAGGCGACAAGGCCTTCATCGCCGGCGCCGACATCAGCGAACTTGCGAATGTCGATGCCTTTGACGCGGAGGAATCCAGCCGGTTCGGCCAAGGTGTGCTGGACCTCGTCGAAAACCTCGGCAAGCCGGTGATCGCGGCGATCAACGGTTTTGCGCTGGGCGGCGGCTGCGAGACGGCGATGGCTTGCACCATCAGGATTGCCGTCGAACATGCCAAGTTTGGGCAGCCCGAGGTGAAGCTTGGGCTATTACCCGGCGGTGGCGGCACGCAACGCCTGCCGCGCCTGGTCGGCAAGGGCCGTGCGCTGCAGCTGATCCTCACCGGCGAGACGATCTCCGCCCAGGAAGCCTATCGTATCGGCCTCGTCAATGAAGTCGTTTCTACAGGCAGCCTGATCGATCGCGCCGAGACGATCCTGAAGCAGATCGCAGCCAATGCGCCGATCGCCGTGAAGTTCTCCCTGGAGGCGGCCAATAAGGGGATGGACACCAGCCAAAGCGAAGGGCTTGCCCTGGAAGCTTCCTATTTCGGCATCTGCGCCGCCACCGAAGACAAGAAGGAAGGCACCTCCGCCTTCCTCGAGAAACGTGCACCGAAGTTCCGCGGTCGGTGAAGCAGCCGCCGCACACAGCGAGTTCAGAAAGGACAGCCATGGCGAGCAACAATATTTTCTCAGGACTGAAAGTGGTAGATCTGGCGAGCTTCATCGCTGGCCCCAGCGCTGCGGTGATCTTGTCGGATTTCGGCGCTGACGTCATCAAGGTGGAGCCGCCGAGCGGCGAACTGTGGCGGCACGCGCACAACATGCCACCGCAACCGGTCGCGGAGGATCCTTACCCCTGGCACCTCGCCAATCGCAATAAGCGGGGTATGGCGCTCGATCTGAAGTCGCCGAGCGCCCATCAGGTTCTCGAAAAGCTCGTCAAATGGGCCGACGTTCTCATCGTCAACACGCCGCACCCGGCACGCGCGCGACTGAAACTCGAATATGAAGACGTGGTGCGGTGGAATCCACGGCTGATCTACGCCGACATCACCGGTTTCGGCGATAAGGGGCCGGATGCGGATCTCCCCGGCTTTGACATCACGTCGTACTGGGCACGCAGCGGGTTGCTGTCGATGACGCGCGATCTCGGCGCGCCGCCAACCTGGCCGGTGGCCGGCAGCGGTGACAACGCGACCGCCGTCGGCCTCTATTCGGCGATCGTCACTGCTTTATATCGTCGCGAGCGCACCGGCGAGGGGGCGCATGTCACGACCTCGCTGCTCGCCGAAGGCGTGTGGTCCGCCAGTGTCTCGATCCAGGCTGCGCTGTGCGAGGCGAAATTCTTCGGGCTGCACGATCGCAAGAACCCTGCCAATGCGGCAATGAACGTCTGGCGCGCCAAGGATGATACCTGGTTCGTTCTCCTCATCACGCCCGACAAGCTGGCAGCCGTCGCCAAGGCCATCGGCCGTCCCGATCTTCTGACCGATCCGCGCTTTTCCGGTCCGGCGAAGCTGATGGCGAATATGCCGCAGCTCACGGCGATCCTCGACGAGATCTTCTGTGCCGAGCCGATGGCCCATTGGTACGAGGTGTTCAATGGCGTTCACGTGACGTTCGGAGCGGTGCGTGGGCCGCAAGAGGTGGTCAACGATCCCCAGCTCCGGGCGAACGACATCATCGTTCCACTCGACGGCTCCTGCGGCAAGCTGACGTCCACGATCAGCAGCCCGCTTCAGGTGCATGGCGTTGCCAAGGTGTCCGCCAAGCGTGCCCCAAAGATTGGAGAACACAACGACGAGGTTCTCCGGCAGCTCGGATTCAGTGCGGCCGAAATCGATGGTTTGCGGGCGAGCGGTGCCATTCCGAAAACGAAGGAACAT
>JAQGKC010000085.1 GCA_028290305.1 Bradyrhizobium sp. | reverse complement strand
TTCTAAGCGAGTGGACACCCTCCTATCCCGGATATTGCCTCTATTATCCAGGACGCCGCCACATGGCCGCGAGCTTGCGCGCCTTCGTCGATCTGGCCAAGGAGATGGTCTTTCGGAATCGCGCGGCCCTTGCTGCCGAAGAAGAGCACGTTTTTCCGACCCATTCTTCGAATGACTCTGGCTCAGGTTAACTTGGTGCGACGCCCGGTTTCGGCAGCTTGCTCAACTGCCGCGATCACCCGATGCAGCGCGACCGCGTCGTCGAAGCTTGGCGCCGTGTGGGTGCCTTCCTGCAGGTCCTTGGCCATTCTGGCGTAGTTGCGGGCGATGTTCCCGGGGATCACCTCCTCAGGGAAGCCAGTACGGTAAGACGCAGGAACCTCCAGCGTCTGGAACGCCTTCTGGTCGTCCCGGGCGCCCTTGAACGAGAGCGGTACAAGCTGCGCGTGGCCGAAGGGGCCGGATACCCGGATATCTCCCTTCGTGCCGTTGATCTCCCAGAGGAGGCCGTCGCCATCCCGCGCCATCCCGCCGCGATAGTGGATGGAGACGGGCGCGCCGTTGACCAAGAGTCCGCTCACCAGTACCTGGTCAGGAGCGGACACAGGCAACGTCTCGCCGGTATCGGCGACAAGCGCCGTGGTGCGCCTAGTGGCGAGCACCGAGGACACATCTGCGAACTTGCCCAGCACATCTGTGAGCGCAGCGAGCGTATGTCCCACCGGAATCGTCAGCATGGTGGCGCCGTCAGCCTTGTCGAGCAGATAGGCATTGTCTTTCTTCTGGGGGATGACCCCGCCCCAGCCACCGCCTCGCGCGATTAGTGTGGTCGACAGCACCTCGCCGACGAAGCCGTCCGCGATGAGCTGCTTCAAATACTCAATTTCCGGGGCGACACGCGCTTGCGTTCCAATCACACCCAATACGCCCTTGGCCCGGGCGATCGCGGCGAGTTCCTCGGCTTCCGCCAGGCCGTTGCCCAGAGGCCATTCGCAATAGATGTGTTTGCCCGCTTCGATCACCGCCCTAACGATCTCCAGATGATGGGCCACCTTGACCGTGACGGTCACGATGTCGATCTCGGGTGCCGAAACCATCTCGGCAACATTTCCGTATGCCTTCGGCAGACTCATAGCGGCGGCCGCCGCTTGGGAACTTTCCAGGCTGGTGTTAGCGACGCCGACGATGTCGAAGCTCTCGGGCAGCGCGCGCAGCGCAGGGATATGACCTCGGGCCGCCCAGCTCCTGCCCGGTTGCAACCCGACGATACCCACCTTAAAGCGTTGTGCAGTCATAATGTTCGGTTCTCCATCGGCCTGTCTCGGCCGGGCCGTAGTTTGTGCTCAAGCCCATGCAAGCCGGAGGCCGATGGCAGAGACCACAAGGGCGCTCCGGCCCATTCACGCGTCTTCATCCGGTTACTCCGGGTGCGGTGATTAGCGCTCGGACAGCTTGAGGACAGCGGGCGGCAGCCGCTCGCCAGTGACCTCGATCCGGACCAGGCGCGCCTCGATAGCGGCCATGTCCTCATCGGAAAGGCTCACCTCGGCCGCGTCGAGGTTTTCCTTCACGCGGTCCAGACGGCGGGTGCCGAAGATCGGCACGATGCTGGGCCCTCTTGCGAGTAGCCAGGCGAGCGCCACCTGCGCGGCCGTGGCGCCCTTGGCCGCGGCGAGTTGTTCGATCGCCGCGACCACGGCCTGGTTGGCCTCCATCGCCTCGGGAGTGAAACGCGGGGATCCTGCGCGGAAGTCGTTCACACCGAAGCTCGACGTACTCGCAACCTTGCCGGTTAGATAGCCCATCCCGAGCGGGCTCCAGGGCACGAAGCCGATGCCCAGTTCCTTGCAGAGAGGCAGCACCTCCGGCTCTGGGTCGCGGGTCCACAGCGAATATTCGTTTTGGATCGCGGCGACAGGCTGGACGGCATGGGCGCGGCGGATGGTGTCCGCCGCTGCCTCTGAAAGACCGAAGTGACGCACCTTGCCGGCCGCAATCAGGTCTTTCACCGCGCCGGCGACGTCCTCGATGGGGACGTTCGGATCGACGCGGTGCTGGTAGAGAAGATCGATGTGGTTCGTGCCGAGGCGTCGCAGCATCGCGTCCGTTGCGCGCTTGATGTGCTTCGGCTGGCTGTTGAGCCCGCGGCGTTCGCCCGTCGTAGGATCAATGTCAAAGCCGAACTTGGTGGCGATCACGACCTCGTTGCGGACGGGCGCCAGCGCTTCCCCGACCAGGGCTTCGTTGGTCCAGGGGCCGTAGACCTCGGCAGTATCAAACAGGGTGATGCCGAGGTCGTGGGCGCCGCGAATGACGCGGATGCTCTCGGCCTTTTCTGGGGCTTGGCCGTAGGTCGAAGCAAAGCTCAGGGTCCCAAAGCCGAGTTCGGACACTTCGAGGGCGCCCAACTTTCTCATGCGCATGTCGCAACTCCTATCGAACCGGATGGGCCGAGCGCCGTCAGCGGCGCTGGCCGTCGATGATGTGTGTGATGATGGACTGGCAGCGTGCAGTCGATTAGAGTGGTAATCGTGTATGAAGTTATTAGTCAGGCTTATGAATGCTGAACGACGAACTGAGCGACCTCGCGATCTTCGCCGCTGTCGCTGATGCCCGCAGCTTCACGCGGGCGGCGGCCAAGCTTGGGAAATCGCAGTCAGCCTTAAGCCAGTCGGTTCGCCGGCTGGAAGAGCGCCTGAAGTTGCGTCTACTCTCGCGCACCACCCGCAGCGTGATGCCGACGCCTGCGGGCGAGCAGCTCTTGAGCACGGTTCGCCCCGCTCTGAGCGAGATTGAGGCTCAGCTCAATGCGCTCAGCGAGCTGCGCGAATTGCCCTCGGGATCGCTCCGGTTGACCGCCGGCCGGCATGCCGTTGAGACGGTGTTGTGGCCCGTCCTGCTTCGGCTGAATACGCGCTATCCCGACATCAAGGTTGAGGTGTTGATCGAACCCGCTCTCACGGACATCGTCACCGAACAATACGACGCCGGCGTCCGGCGGGGGGAACAGATCGCCCGGGATATGATCGCCCTGCGCATCGGCCCTGATCTACGGATGGTGGTCGTCGGGTGCCCGGCCTACCTCGCTGACCACGGCATCCCGATCGAACCGCAGGACCTCACGCATCACCGCTGCTGCAACATCCGCCTGCCGACCTCCGGCGGCCTCTATGCCTGGGAGTTCGAGCGCGACGGACGCAGCGTCACCGTCCACGTCGATGGCCCCTTCGTCCTGAATGACATGCACCTGCTCATCGACGCCGCCCTGCATGGCGCGGGGTTGGCGTTTGTGATGGAAGACATGGTGGCGCCGTTCATCGCCGATGGACGCCTGGTCCGGGTATTGGAAGACTGGAGTCCACCGATCTCTGGCTACCATCTCTATTACCCTAATCGGCGCCACCCCTCCCCAGCGTTCGCTGCGCTTCTGAAGGAACTACGGGCCAACTCTCATCTATAAGTAGGGCGAATGGCGACACTGTAGGTTTTTGAGATCGTGTATGACGACGCTGCTTCTGCTGCAGTGCATGAGTCTGCTGTTGGGGTATAGCGGACTCTAGTAACGGCCCGTCCGCCCGGTGGACTGTGGGTCACGGCCTAGGTGTTTAGTGTCTGTTGAGAATCAGGATTCCCCTTGGAGGCTTGTTGTGATTCAAGCTTTTGATGGACAGATTCGTTTTGACGGACGCCCAATGGGCGAAGATGCAACCACATTGTTTGGGCAAACCCAGTGATCCTGGGCGTAGCGGGGGTAATAACCGGCTGTTCGTTGAAGCTGTATTGTGGATCGCGCGAACAGGCAGCCCTTGGCGGGACCTTCCGAAGCAGTTCGGTAATTGGAACAGTGTGTTCGTGCGTTACCGTGATTGGGGCAAAGCCGGCGTTTTCAAGCATCTTTTCGACGCCGCTTCGGATGAGCCAGACATGGAATATGCCATGGTCGATGCCACGATCTGAGCCGGTCCCGGAAATCTGCACAGGACGATAAGTGGAATTTCTGCCTGACCACGGCGATAATCGCCGCGAACAGGAGAGACCATGAACAGACGACCGCGCCGGAACCACACAGCGGCTTTCAAGG
>JAQGKC010000005.1 GCA_028290305.1 Bradyrhizobium sp. | reverse complement strand
CCGCAAGCTTGCCGCGTTCTGGGGAACCAACAATTCCGATCATCAGGCGCGCATCTGCCATTCCACCACGGTCACCGGGGTCGCCAACACCTGGGGCTATGGCGCGATGACCAACAGCTACAACGACATCCGCAATGCCAAGACCATTCTGCTGATGGGCGGCAATCCGGCGGAGGCGCATCCTGTCTCGCTGCAGCATATTCTCGAAGGCAAGGAACTCAACCGCGCCAACATGATCGTGGTCGATCCGCGCATGACGCGGACAGCCGCGCACGCAACCGAATACGTCCGCGTGCGTCCCGGCACCCATATCGCCACGATCTATGGAATGCTCTGGCACATTTTCGAAAACCGCTGGGAAGACGAGGAATTCCTGAGCCAGCGCGTCTACGGCGTCGATGAAATTCGCAAGCAGGTGGCGAAGTGGACACCGCAGGAGGTCGAGCGCGTTACCGGTCTGCCCGAAGCGCAGGTCAAGCACATCGCCGAAATCTTCGCCAAGGAAAAGCCTGCTACCCTGATCTGGGCGATGGGCCAGACCCAGTTCGCAACTGGCACGGCGAATGTCCGCGCCAGCTGCATTCTGCTGTTGGCCACCGGCAATGTCGGATACGCGGGCGGCGGCGCGAATATTTTTCGCGGCCACACCAATGTGCAGGGCGCCACCGATCTGGGCCTCGATGTGACGACGCTGCCGCTCTATTACGGTCTTGCCGAAGACGCTTGGCGGCATTGGTGCCGGGTGTGGGAGGTCGATTACGATTGGATAGGCTCCCGCTTCCCGAACAAGACGCTGATGGGAACGCCGGGCATTCCGAGCACGCGCTGGTTCGATGCGACCCTGCTGCCGAAGGACCAGGTCAGCCAGCCCGATAATGTGCAGGCGATGTTCATCATGGGACATGGCGTCAACACCATCACCCGGATGCCGGAAGCAGTGCGGGGAATGGAGAAGCTCGAACTGCTGGTGGTCTGTGATCCCTATCCGACGGCATGGTCGGTGCTCTCGGAGCGCAAGAACGGCACCTACCTTTTGCCGGCCTGCACCAGTTTTGAGATGGACGGCTCGCGTACCGCCTCAAACCGCTCGCTGCAATGGGGCGAGAAGATCGTGGAGCCGGTTTTCGAATCGAAAAACGACTACGACACGATGTACCTATTCGCCCGCAAGTTCGGCTTTGCCGACCGGATGTTCAAGAACATCAAGGTCGAGAACAACGCAGTATCGGCGGAAGATATCCTGCGCGAGATCAATCGCGGCGGCTGGTCCACCGGCTATTGCGGACAATCTCCCGAACGTCTCAAGGCTCACATGAGGAACCAGGCCAAATTCGATCTGGTCACCCTGCGGGCGCCGAAGGATGACCCTGAAGTCGGCGGCGACTATTACGGACTGCCATGGCCGTGCTGGGGAACGCCCGAGTTCAAGCACCCCGGTACCCCTATTCTCTACAACACCAACCTGCCGGTGAAGGAGGGCGGCGGCACCTTCCGCGCCCGGTTCGGGGTCGAGCGGATTGTCAAACGCAAGGTGATGGAGAACGGGCAGGAAGTCGAAAAGGAGGAACACGACAACCTGCTCGCCGAGGGTTCTTATTCCGCCGGTTCTGAGATCAAGGATGGCTATCCGGAGTTCACGCTGGCCGTGCTCAAGAAGCTCGGTTGGGACAAGGATCTCACCGAACAGGAAATGGCGATCATCCAGCAGGTGAATCCCGCCAATCCGGACGCGGTATCGTGGTCGCTCGACCTTTCGGGCGGAATCCAGCGTGTGGCGATCGAGCACGGCTGTTCGCCTTATGGCAACGGCAAGGCACGCATGATCGCCTGGAATCTTCCGGACCCAATTCCCGTCCACCGCGAACCGATCTATACGCCGCGTCCGGACCTCGTTGCCGACTATCCGACGCTGCCGGATGCAAAACAGTTCCGCGTACCGAACGTCGGCTTTTCCGTGCAAAAGGCTGCGGTCGACCGCGGCATCGCCAAGCAGTTTCCTCTCATCTTGAGCTCCGGGAGGCTTGTGGAATATGAAGGCGGCGGCGAGGAAACGCGCTCCAACAAGTGGCTCGCCGAGTTGAAGCAGCACATGTATGTCGAGATCAATCCGGCGGATGCAGCCGAGCGGGGCATCAAGGACGGCGGATGGGTCTGGGTAATGGGGCCCGAGAGCCGTTCAAGGACGCGCATGAAGGCACTCGTGACCGAGCGGGTAGGCAAGGGCGTGGCCTGGATGCCCTATCATTTCGCCGGCTGGTTCGAAGGCGCCGATTTGCGCGCCAGATATCCGAAAGGCTTCGATCCGATCGTGCTCGGCGAGAGCGTGAACACGCTGACGACCTACGGCTACGACCCTGCGACCGGCATGCAGGAGCCGAAGGCAACCCTTTGCCAGATCAGAGCAGCGTGAGAGGGCGGAAGCGATGGCGCGGATGAAATTCCTTTGCGACGCGGATCGATGCATCGACTGCAACGCCTGCGTCACAGCGTGCAAGAACGAGAACGAGGTGCCGTGGGGCATCAATCGCCGCCGCGTCGTCACCATCAATGACGGCAAGCCCGGCGAGCGCTCGGTATCGATGGCCTGCATGCATTGCACCGACCCGCCCTGCGCGGCCGTTTGCCCGGTCAACTGCATCTATCCGACCGAGGACGGTATCGTGCTGCATTCGAAGGATGTGTGCATCGGCTGCGGTTATTGTTTCTATGCCTGCCCGTTCGGAGCCCCGCAATATCCGAAGGTCGGCAATTTCGGCTCGCGCGGCAAGATGGATAAATGCACCTACTGTGCCGGCGGCGGCGGCGATGAGCCTGCCGGCAGCGCCGAGGAGTTTGCGAAATACGGCTCGAACCGGTTCGGCGACGGCAAGCTGCCGCTATGCGCCGAGATGTGCTCCACCAAGTCGGTGCTCGCGGGCGATGGCGACATCATCGCCGAGATCTACAAGGAGCGCGTCTTGAAACGCGGCTATGGTTCCGGCGCGTGGGGCTGGCTGACGGCGTATCACGAGGGCATCGAGGTCTGAGCGGCAGA
>JAQGKC010000082.1 GCA_028290305.1 Bradyrhizobium sp. | reverse complement strand
GGCCCGGTCGGCCGCGTCGCGGATGGCCGACAGCGCCACGGCAACCGGGGCTATGACATAGGAGCTGCGCGCGACCGGCGGGAGCGGCGGCAATTCCCGTTGCGCGGCGGCAGGCACCGTGCCGCCCTGCGACAGCCAGTCCAGCATCTTCAGCGCGATCAGAAATGAGAGCGCGAGCACGCCGACCGCGATCGCGATCGTCGCTGGCCGAAACGGCAGGTTCGCTCGCCACTTGTTCGCTGGCCATTTGGTCGGCGGCTTCGATAATCTGATCGGCGTCGTCTTGATCAACGTCGTCTTAAACAGCGTCATCTTGGGCAGACGCATCGTTCCCCCGGAATTGACTCAAGCTCTTGATTTTACAGGGCGAGGGGAGGTTGCGCCAGAGCGGCGGCGAGAACGTGAACATCCGAACACAGGTTTGACGCCGAAACGCGAAAATGGCTCCGGCGGATGCCGGAGCCATTGTCAACGTTGCGGAAATTTAATCCCGGTGCGACTTTCAGCCTCAGCGCGTCTGGGTTCCGAGGTCGGCGCGACGATCCATCGGCAGCACAATCACCCGGGTGCCGACATTGACCCGCGAATACAGATCGGTGACGTCGTCATTGGTGAGGCGGATGCAGCCGGACGAGACGTGCGTGCCGATCGTCTCAGGCGCGTTGGTGCCGTGAATGCGATACACCGTGCCGCCGAGATACATGGCGCGCGCGCCGAGCGGGTTGCCGGGGCCGCCGGCCATGTGGCGCGGCAGATAGGGCTGACGTGCGATCATCTCCGGCGGCGGAGTCCAATCCGGCCACTCGGCTTTCCTGGTCACCGACTGCACGCCTGACCAGGTGAAGCCGTCGCGGCCGACACCGATGCCGTAGCGGATCGCCTGACCGCCTCCGAGCACAAAATAGAGATAGGTGTTAGGCGTATCGATGATGACCGTGCCGGCCGCCTCGCGCGTGGCGTAGCTGACGATCTGGGCCGCAAGCGGGCCGGCAATTCGCGCACCACACCTCCATCCTCCGACGGCGCGGCTTCGACCGCAGGCGGCGCGGCCTGCATCGGCGGCATCAGGATGAACGGGAAGAGCTGCACCGGCGTAGCCGCGGCAGGTCCTGACAATACGATACCGGACAATGCAACGGCGCCGGCAGCGAAAGCACCAAGAGCGGCAACACGGCGGGATTGCAAAATGAATGCTCTGAAATCGATCATCTGACGTCCCCTGCTTGATCGCCTTGTTGGTGGCGTGACGCCTGTCTCAGCGTTCGATTGAAAGGAGCATTACGGCCCAGAGGTTTCGAGACGTTTGCGTGCTGCGGGCAAAACGGCTTCGTCGGGTTAAGGTTTGTTTCATGACGGTTTCGCGACGGTCGCGGCGAAGAAACAGGGGAAAAGATTCCTCAACATTTCGATGACGTCACACGTCTGAAATATCCATCGTCGATTTTCCGGACCATGAGAATCAATGCAACGCTCAGGGTCCCCTTATGCGAATATTGATCGCGACCGATGCCTGGCATCCGCAGGTCAACGGTGTGGTGCGCACGCTGACCTCGCTCGCACGCGCCGCGGCCCATCTCGGGGCCGAGATCACGTTCCTGACCCCCGAAGGGTTTCCGTCGATCGGGGTGCCGACCTATCCCGGCCTGCGCGTGGCGCTGACGAACCGGCGCGAGATCGCCCGGCGGATCGAGGCGGCGGCGCCGGACGCCATTCACATCGCAACCGAAGGCCCGATCGGCTGGGCGGTGCGCGGCTGTTGCCGGCGCCGCAAGCTTCCCTTCACGACCTCTTATACGACGCGGTTTCCCGAATATGTGTCGGTCCGCACCGGCATTCCGGCGAGTGTCGGCTACGCGGTGCTGCGGCACTTCCATGACGCTGCCGCCACGATCATGGTCGCCACCGACTCGCTGAAGCAGGAGTTGGCGGCGCGCGGATTCAAGAAGCTCGGCTTCTGGACGCGGGGCGTCGATACCGGGTTGTTTCATCCTAACGATCCTGCCAGGCTCGATCTGCCGCGGCCGATCTTCATGACGGTGGGACGGGTCGCGGTCGAGAAGAATCTCGAGGCGTTTCTGTCGCTGGACCTGCCGGGCTCCAAGGTCGTGATCGGCGACGGGCCGCAACGAACCGAGCTGGAGCGGCGTTTCCCGCAAGCCAGATTCCTCGGCGGCAAGACCGGCCAGGATCTGACGTCGCATGTGGCGGCGGCCGACGTGTTCGTGTTCCCAAGCCTCACCGACACGTTCGGCGTGGTTCAGCTCGAGGCGCTGGCGTGCGGCACGCCGGTCGCGGCCTTCCCGGTGACGGGCCCGCTGGACGTGATCGCCGACCGGCCGATCGGTGCGCTGGACCATGACCTGCGCAGCGCCTGCCTGCGGGCGCTCGACATGTCGCGGGACACCTGCCGGAATTTCGCGCTCGATCGCTCGTGGGAGAATAGTGCGAGGCAATTCATCGGCAATCTGTCGGTGCTGCAGCCGAGCCGTTCGCCGCGGCGCGCAAGTGTCGTGGCGGGCAGTCCCGCGCCCGGCTAGAGCACGATCCGAAAAAAACGGGTGCCGGTCGTCCGAGAAGGCCTCACTCAGACCAGAGATCAACCAGAAGAAACGATCAATCAATCATAACGCAGGTGAGAGTCACTATGGCAGAAATCATGAAGCTTGACGGCGCGCGGCAGTTGGATTTCGACCGCGAGATGGTCGAGCAGGCCTATGACCGTTGGGCGCCGATCTATGATCTCGTGTTCGGCGGCGTGTTCAGCAAAGGCCGTCGCGCCGCCATTGTGGCCACCAACGCGATCGGCGGCCGCGTGCTGGAAGTCGGCATCGGCACCGGCATCTCGCTGCCGCTCTATGGGCCGAACGTCCGCATCTTCGGCACTGATATTTCCGAGGCGATGCTGAAGAAGGCCAAGCAGCGGGTCGCCGAGCTTCGCCTCAAGAACGTCGAGGGGCTCGCGGTGATGGATGCCGAGAAGCTCGAATTCCCCGACAATTCGTTCGACGTCGTGATGGCGCAATATGTCGTCACCGCGGTGCCGAACCCGGAAGTCGCGCTCGACGAATTCGCCCGCGTGCTGCGGCCGGGCGGCGAGTTGATCATCCTGACCCGCGTCAGCGCGGATGCCGGGATGCGCCGCTTCATCGAGCAGCAATTGCAGCCGGTGGTGCGCCGGCTGGGCTTCCGCACCGCCGAATTCGCCTGGTCGCGCTACACGCGCTGGTTGGCGGGCGCGAAGGGCATCGAACTGGCGGAGCGCCGCCTGATTCCGCCGCTCGGCCACTTCTCGCTGGTGCGTTTCCGCAAGACTGACATGGCGGCTGCGGCGTAAACCCCGCGTAAGCACGGCGCCCGGCGCCGTGCGATCGCGAGATGTCAATCGCGAGATGTCATATGACATGTTGATGATGTCACATGACGGACATCGAATCTCTGTATGACCCAATCGTCCACATTTGGGGGAGAGAATGATCAAAAATTTCCTGGAGCAGCTCAAAATCCAGCGCTGGGATGACCATCGCTACTATCACCACAGCCGGATCAATCAGAGCCTGCACTTCGTCAGCGCGGTCAGCTTCATGATCGGCTATGTCATGATGTTCTTCGATCCCATCGCGTCGGCGCTGATCGGCTGGCTGGTCTCGATGACCTCGCGCCAGGCCGGCCACTTCTTCTTCGAGCCGAGGGGATATGACCATCTCAACCAGGCGACCCACGAGCACAAGGAAGACATCAAGGTCGGCTACAATCTGCGCCGCAAGGTCGTGCTGATGACGATCTGGGCGCTGTCGCCGGTGGTGCTGTACGCCGATCCGACGCTGTTCGGCCTGTTCACGCCGTGGGCGACGCCGGTCGACTTCATGCGGCAGGTCGCCAAGATCTGGCTGGTGGTCGGCGTCGGCGGCCTGTTGTTCCGCACCGTGCATCTGTTCTTCATCCGCGACGTCGAGACCGGCCTCGTCTGGATGACCAAGATCATCACCGATCCCTTCAATGATTTCGTGATCTATCGCAAGGCGCCGCTGGCGCTGCTGCGCGGCGAACTGATCGATCCGGGTCTCGATATCATCGAGCACGGTCTCGAAGAGCAGCACGCCTGAACGATTGTTCGGTCAAGACCGTCCCAACGCGCTCTATCATGCCCGGCCTTGTGCCGGGCATCTACGTCTTGATGCTGCGTCGTCCTGATGATGCGCTTGGGAAAAAACGCGGATGGTCGGGACAAGCCGGGCCAAGACTGAAAAAGCAGATGCTGAAAAACCAGATGCTGCGCTAGCGCGAAAACCGCTTCCTCAGCATTTCCTTCAGGATCTGACGGCGGATGCTCTTGTTGGTGAGGGACGCATCGTGCCACCACCAGCCGTCCTGTTTCATCTTGTGGCTTGCGGCGACAAAGCGCTTGGCGACCTCGGCGAAATCCGCATCGGTGTAGTTCAGGCTGAAGATCAACCGCCCGGTGCCGACCCAGCTCAACGCGAGCCCCTCGGCGCGCAGGTAATATTGCAGCATCCAATTGTAGCGGGACGGCTCGGTATAATGGACCATCCAGATCGACGACAGATTGGAGACCCGCACCGGCAGATCCGCCTTCGCCAGCATGTCGTTGAGCGCGCCGGCCCGTCCGTTCCAGGTCTCGTCCAGACCATTGTAGATCGAGCTGAAATTGGGGCTGGCGAGCCGGCTCAGGAATTCGTCCATCGCCGTCATCACATAGGGATGCGAGTTGAAGGTGCCGCGGGCGAAGCAGACGTCCGCCGGACGGTCGTCGCGGAAGCGCCGCATCAGATCCCTGCGGCCGCAGACCACGCCGATCGGCAGGCCGCCGGCGAGGCTCTTGCCGTAGGTCACCATGTCGGCCTGCACGCCGAAATACTCCTGCGCGCCGCCGGCGGCGAGGCGGAAGCCGACGAACACCTCGTCGAAGATCAGGACGATGCCGCGGTCGGTGCAGACCTCGCGCAGCGCCTTCAGCCAGGCGCCGTAGGCCTCGCGGTCGAAATTGCCCCGGCGCGAGCTGTCCACCAGCGCGGAATCGCCGGGTGCGTTGGCGTTCGGATGCAGCGCCTGCAGCGGATTGACCAGCACGCAGGCGATGTCGCGCCGGGTCTTGAGGACGTGAAGCGTCCGCTCCGACATGTCGGCCAGCGTATAGGTTTCGTGCGGCGACACCGGATTGCCGACGCCGGGCTGCACGTCACCCCACCAGCCGTGATAGGCGCCGGCGAACCGCACCAGATGCGAGCGGCGGGTGTGATAGCGGGCAAGCCGCACCGCCTGCATCACCGCCTCGGTGCCGGACATATGGAACGAGACTTCGTCGAGCCCCGAAATCTCCGTGAGACGCCGGACGTTGTCGGTGACGACCGGATGATAGGCGCCGAGCACGGGGCCGAGCGCATGCGCGCGCTTCTCGCCGCCCGCGATGCACTCCTTGTAGAAGTCGTTGCCGAAGATGTTGACGCCGTAGGAGCCGGTCAGGTCGTAGAACACATTGCCGTCGAGGTCGGTCACGGTCACGCCCGCCGACGCCTGCACGAAGCTGCCGGCGCCGAGATGCTCGCGGACCAGGCGGCTATATTGGAACGGCACCCGGTAGGCCTGGGTGAACTGCAGGTCGGAGATCTGGCGCGCGGCCTCCGAGGTCGCCTGCCGGCTTTTGGCGAAGCGATGCTCGTAGAGCGCGCCGAGCCGGAAGAAGCCGTCCTGACGCCTCGTCGCCACCTCGGGTGGCGCGCCGTCGGACCGGAAGAAGTCGTTGATGTCGAATTCGTAGAACGGGACCATGCGCGCCACCAGGCGCGACATCTTCGAGTGCCCGGTCAGGGAACGATGCTTGGCGCGCGACAGCGCCAGCCGGGCCTTGACCTTGGGGGCGACCGCCGCGGTCGCTGCGACCGCGCCGGCGGCAAGGGACAGAACGGGAATCGATGTATCCATGTCCAAAACCGCTAACCACAGAGGCTGACAGATTCATGACAGTGAAAAGCCTCCTCGCAGCCCTGACCCAGCAGGAAGACCTCAACTTCCTCTTGACCAACCGCATCCCGCGCGCCGCGCTGACCCGCTTCATCGGCTGGTTCAGCAAGATCGAGAACCCGCTGGTGCGGGATCTCTCGATCGGCTGCTGGCGGCTGTTTTCCGACCTCGATCTGTCGGAGGCCAAGAAGACCCATTTCAAGAGCCTGCATGACTGCTTCACCCGCGAGCTGCGCCCGGGCCTCCGCCCGCCCGATCCGGACCCGGCGATCGTAGCGAGCCCAAGCGACGGCATCATCGGCGCCTTCGGCACCATCCGCGACGGCGAGCTCTACCAGATCAAGGGCGCGCCCTATTCGCTGATCGACCTTGTCGCCGATCCCGCGCTGGTCGAGGCGCACCGCAACGGGCGCTTTTTGACCTTGCGGCTGACCTCGAGCATGTATCACCGCTTTCATGCCCCACACGATTGCCACATCGACCAGGTCACGCTGATTCATGGCGACACCTGGAACGTCAACCCGATCGCGCTGAAGCGGATCGAGCGGCTGTTCTGCAAGAACGAGCGGGCGGTGATCCGGACGCACCTTAAAACCGGCGAAGCCCTTACCATGGTGCCGGTCGCGGCCATCCTCGTGGCCAGCATTCGGCTGCATTTTCTCGACTTGGTGCTCAATGCGGAGACGCGCGGTCCGCTGGTGTTTCCGTGCGACGTGAATGTGCGCAAGGGGGACGAACTCGGCTGGTTCGAGCACGGCTCGACCATCATCGTGCTCGCGCCCGGGCATTTCGAGTTCTGCGGCAACGTGTCGGAGGGCGCACGAATTCGCGCCGGCCAGCCTTTGTTGCGGAACCCTTCAGCGTAATCTCGATTTTGTCTTCGTATCGATATAAGAGATCGATTAGAAAATCGAATGCGTGGACGATGCGATGGCAAGAGTGTCGGTTGTGGCGGCGGGGGGCATCGTGCTGCGGCGCCAGCAACCGCCGCTGATCGCCGTGGTGAGGTTGCGCAAGCGCGACGAGTGGGTGCTTCCGAAGGGCAAGCTCGACCAGGGCGAGACGCCGCGCGCCGCCGCCAAGCGCGAGGTGCTGGAAGAGACCGGCCACAATGTGACGGTGCACGAATTCCTGGGCACGCTGGCCTACGACTCCGGAGGCCGCTCCAAGATCGTGCATTATTGGCGCATGGAGGCGGCCGGCGAGCAGGCTCACGCGTTGATGAATGACATCAGGGCGGTCGATTGGCTGCCGCTCGAGGCCGCGATCGGGCGGCTTTCGCGTGCTCATGAGCAGGCGTTTCTCGAACATGTCGGTCCGCAGGCGGTGTCGGCGTTCGCGCGCCGGCCGAAGGCCAAGGCCCCGGCATCGCGCAAGCGCCGCTCCCAGCCCGCGCCGATGCAGGGTCCGTCGCGCGCCGAACCAGCGCCGGAGCCGGCGTTGACCGGGCAGGCCATCGGGGCGCCGCGCGCCGAGCCGATCGAAACGCCATCGCAACCCGAGCCGATGCTGGAATTGGCCGCGGAGAGCCTGGTCATCGCGGACGGCGCCGGCGTGGTCGAGGAAATGTCGCTCTCTGTAGCGGAGCCGGAGACCGAGATGGCTCCGGTGGAAATCGAAGCCGGCGCGTCGACGTCGGTCATGTCGGACAACCCCACCGACAGCGCCTCTGTTGCGGCTGATCGCCAGCGCCGGAGCCTGGCGCAGAAGGTGCGCGATTGGCTCAGCCGCGCGGCGTGACGGGGTGCGGGCCGCACCGACGTGACAGGGTGCGGGCAGCACCTAAGAGTCTGACTCAAAAAGCGGCCAGTGAAATCGGGTGCTTTCGCCTCATCATGCCCGGCCTTGTGCCGGGCATCCACGTCTTTGCTTCACTCAAGCAAGAAAGACGTGGATGGCCGGGACAAGCCCGGCCATGACGAAAAGCGAGTCATTTTCCAGTCGGTTAGAAAGTACCTGAAAACGTCCATGCTTCGTCAAAATTCTTGTTATCCTCCTGCGGCAACGAGGGAGGCGTTTCTTCAGCGGAGTGTTGCGTTTCGTCCTCGGGCCCGGAAAGGAATGATAATTGAGCGCCGCCGGCTTCAGCGTCGATGTGCTGTGACCGGGTCATCGCGTGAGGGAGGCGACGCCGACATAAACAAGGCGCACCAAAAGGCCGCCCTCATCAGCCACAATTGAATGACACCATTGATGTCGTTCGTCTTCGGCAGCGAAGCTCGGGCATAGTTGCTGACAACAACCCCGGATCGCAAGCGATGGGAGATCGATATTTGTGCGGAGCCATGCCGGTAAAGCCCTCCGTGCGAGCTCCGCCTTTCTTCTGTTGCGACCACACAGCCAATCAATGGCGAGTCCTGCGGCGAGGCCGCTGACCACGTCCAGCCTGCCCCGATAGCGAGATAGTCTCAGTGTCCGTCGGCGCGTTTAGTCGCACCATTGTCGGACATTTTGCCCCCTTTAGCGGCCCGGAAATTGCAATACTTCCGATGCTGAAGGGAGGACTCAGAAGCCTCCACGCCGACATTTTGTGCATGTGATTGCGCGTCAGCGCGCGAGCTTGCGCAAACAGTTACCGGCTTTGATCAGTTTCGCGTCAGGAGAGTCGCATGTTCCATATCTCGCGCTGGACATTCCGGAGGATAACCCAGAATTTTCTGCTGCCGCTGCTCACACTCTCGGTCATTTCGACGTCGCACGCGCTCGCGGCCGGCAAGACCATCACCGCGGTGATGCATTCGGATTTGCGCATCATCGATCCCGGTTACACCACCGCCTACATCACGCGCGACCATGGCTACATGGTCTATGACACGCTGCTGGCGACCGACGCCAATTTCAAGATCCAGCCGCAGATGGCGGACTGGAAGGTCTCCGACGACAAGCTCACCTACACCTTCACCTTGCGCGATGGCCTGAAATGGCATGACGGTGCGCCGGTGACGGCGGAGGATTGCGTGGCCTCGCTGAAGCGCTGGGGCAAGGTCGATGGCATGGGCCAGAAGCTGATGGATTTCACCAAAAGCCTCGAGGCGACCGATGCCGGGACCATCACGCTGACGCTGAAGGAAACCTACGGCCTCGTTCTGGAGTCGATCGCAAAGCCGTCGTCGCTGGTGCCGTTCATGATGCCGAAGCGGTTGGCGGAGACGCCGCCGACCCAGCAGATCAAAGAGCAGATCGGATCCGGTCCCTTCAAATTCGTGCAGGCGGAATTCCAGCCCGGTGTGAAGGCCGTTTACGAGAAAAACACCGACTACGTGCCGCGCAAGGAAGCGCCGAGCTGGACCGCCGGGGCTAAGGTCGTGAAGGTCGACCGCGTCGAATGGATCACCATGCCGGATGCGCAGACCGCCGTGAACGCATTGCTGTCCGGCGACATCGATTTCGATGAAACGCCGCCTTTCGATCTCCTCCCGGCGCTGGCCGCCAACAAGGATCTGAAGGTCGAAAGCCTGAACAAGCTCGGATTCCAGACGATCGGGCGCATGAACTTCCTTTATCCACCCTTCGATAACGTCAAGGTGCGCCGCGCCGCCTTGCTGGCGATGAACCAGAAGGACGTGCTCGATGCGCTGGTCGGCAATCCCAAATACTACAAGATCTGCGGCGCGGTGTTCGCTTGCGGCACGCCGCTGGAAACCGATGTCGGCTCGGAGACGCTGGTCAAGGGCAATGGCATGGCGGAAGCCAAGAAGCTGCTCGCTGAATCCGGCTATGACGGCACGCCGATCGTGCTGCTCGCGCCGGGCGATGTCGTGACGTTGAAGGCCCAGCCGATCGTCGTCGCGCAGCAGTTGCGCGCGGCCGGCTTCAAGGTCGACGTGCAGGCGACCGATTGGCAGAGCGTCGTTGCCCGCCGCGCCAGCCAGAAACCGCCGAAGGAGGGCGGCTGGAATATCTTCTTCACCAACTTGACCGGCGCCGACGTCGCCAATCCGATCGCCAACCTGCAGATCAGCGGCAAGGGCAAGAATGGCGCCTGGTTCGGCTGGCCTGAGAATCCCAAGATGGAAGCAATGCGCGATGCCTATTCGCGTACGCTGTCGCCGGAGGAGCAGAAGAAGATCGCCACCGACATCCAGAAGGAAGTCTACGACCAGGTGATCTATATCCCGCTCGGGCAGTATCGCGTCGTGAACGCCTGGCGGACATCGCTCACCGGCGTGCTCGACGGCCCCGCCACGCCGGTGTTCTGGAATATCGACAAGTCGGAGTGACGATCTGGTTCTGTGAGCTGAATTTGGGGCCTGCCTCGGTGCGCGCGAAGAGCCCGCCTCCGGCGGTCTCGCTCATAGCCCCGTCATTGCTTCGAGCTGCGCGGGGTAGCGCGTGCCCTGGACCGTGACGGCGGCGGCGGCGCGTTCGATCTCGGCGAGATCGTCTTTCGTCAGATCGACATCCGCCGCGCCAAGATTCTCCTCGAGCCGCTCGAGCTTTTTCGTGCCGGGGATCGGCACGATCCATCGTTTTTGCGCCAGCAGCCAGGCGAGGGCGATCTGCGCGGGCGTCGCGTGCTTCCTTTTCGCCACGGCGCCGAGCAGGTCGACCAGCGCCTGATTGGCCTTCATGGCCTCCGGCGTGAAGCGCGGCAGCAGGCTGCGGAAATCGTTGCTCGCGAGCTTGGTGGTCTCGCCCATCGCGCCGGTGAGAAGGCCCTTGCCGAGCGGGCTGTAGGGCACGAAGCCGATGCCGAGCTCCTAGCAGGCCTGCAGCACGCCGTTGTTTTCCGGTCCGCGGGTCCACAGCGAATATTCGTTTTGAATGGCGGTGACCGGCTGCACCGCATGAGCGCGCCGGATGGTCTGCGCGCCTTCGGCAGTCTTGTTTCGCACTCCGGCCGGCGCGACAAGAACGCTCAGCATCAGTGACGCCAAGCTTCTGGCAAAGGACTTGCTCTCGCCATTGGCGCAGACCCTTACCAGCCAGGACTAACCTTAGGGCCTATGAGCAGTGAAAAGGCGCGGTCAACCCGCGCCTCTTCTATTTCGCGCTCCGAACCCGCTCACCAAGGAAGCCCAAAGCCTGTGCCAGAGCGCCATCGGCCGTATCTCTGTCTGTCCAGCCGATATCGATTGACTTCCATATCTCGACCGTCTCTGGTTTCCGCTCGTAGTCCTTTGCCGACGACCAGGGATATGCAGGCTGCACCACGATATCCTCTCTCTTGTAGGCCCGGGTGCTGAACCTCTCGGCTCCAACGAGATGTTTCATCACTTCGATGCGATAGACCTCTTCGTTCGCTACCAATTCAACGGTGCGCTCGATGGCGTAGAACTCAGATGCGTAATCCGGTGCGCCGATCATGGTGCTCTCTCCATTGTGGATAGAAAGGGCCAATAGATGAGGAGCCCAGAGAAAGCAACCCATCTATGCGGACGCGCGCGCTGCTTAAACCCAAATCCAAACCGCGCTGAGCTGCAAAACGAAGCCCGCGATCAAGAGCCAAATCCCCGTGCGATGTTCAAAGAACAATAGGTTACGGATGCCCGTTCGAATGGGGGTGTCGGGGTTATCTATTATTTGGCGGGTGATATGCGAAGGTGGACCATACGGATAGTCATCATCGTTTCCGTATTTCTTGATTAGCTCTCCGAAGGCACCGCTTACCTCTAGTTGGATGATGCCCGCGATATCGAGAAACAGTCCGCTGCTGCCTACCAACTTCCCAATCGTAATATGCGATGATGGGATTGACCCGACAAACGGTATCAGCAGTAACAAAGCAACCGCGAAGACGATCAAGCAAATTAGAAGTCGTTGCTGACTCCGCCTCAACGTGGCTTCTCCCGGCTGCAGAGTTACAGCACGACGATTCGGAAACGACACAAGGTAATCAGCAAAAAGGCAAGCGGTCAAACTTCAGCTTCTCAATCGCCTCTTTCATCGCCTCGACAGGTTGCCCGTGCTCATATCCTGCACCGGCTGACTTGTCAGAGTGGCCCGCGAGCTGGTCGCGCATGTCCTTTGGCACACCGGCCATCTTCAAACCCGACTTGAATGTGTGCCTGAACGAATGCCACGTCTTGCGGTCATCGACGATCCCGACCTTGGGCAGGTAAGTCACGTTGAACCGACGCGGCAAATAGCGCGGGAAGTAGTGATCGAGCGTGGCGGTCTCTTTGGGCGCTTGAGCCTTCGCTTCCATTCCCTCGCGATACCAGACGGGGAACAGATGCGTCTCTTTCCTCTTGCGCAGATCGGCGACGTGCTTTTCGAAACCCAGCGCCAGCAACACGCTATGCACTGGCACCAACCGCTGCGAGCCGATGTTCTTTGTCTCTTCCTCCACAGCAATCACCAGAACGCTGCGTTCGGTCCGAATGCTGTTGAGCTTCACCTGCGCCAACTCCGATGCGCCCGCTGAACAGCGAAATCACCATCGCCCATTCGCGCTCGCCCCATTTGCCGCGCGGTGCGAAATGCTCTCGGAACAAACGGGACAAGTCGTCCGGTGAAAAGTTCACGCGCGGCGGCTCAGAGTTTGGCACCGTATCAATCTTGATCCCCGCCGCAGGGTTATCGGGGATGATATCCCCTCTCACAGCCCAATTCAGAAACGCATGCAGCCGGGCAAGATACTTGTCGTTGATTGTGCGCGCGTTCAACAGCGCGTAGGGCTTTGTTCTCGCCTTGTTGGCCTTCACGGCTTCCGGCAGCGTCATCTCCGGAAAGCGTTTGCTGTAGTTCGTCGTGAGAATTGGTTCCGCGATCAGCCCTGAACGCTTTCGGGATATTGCGCGTCGCTGACCTTCTCCATCCAGTCCACGGGACTGCCGTTGAGGGCCTCCTGGATGGCGATATGGCTCATCGCCGT
>JAQGKC010000060.1 GCA_028290305.1 Bradyrhizobium sp. | reverse complement strand
GAGCCATCAGCGTACCCGCGTTCGATCGAGGTCCTCGGCGAACATGGTCTTGATCTGGTCGCCGTCATGCAGCGAGCTGCCGGCGTCGGCCACGACGGTTTCGCCGACGTCGAGGCCCTCAAGGATTTCCGTGCTCGTGTCGGACACCAGCCCGACCCGAACGTTCCGTGTCTCAACGGTGTTTCCTTTGACCACCTGAACGGTCAGATGGTCAATGGCGGTACGCGGAATGGCCACGCCGCAACTGCGCTTGGCGTCGATATTGGCGCGGGCGAACATGCCGACCTTGAGCGACGGATTGTTGGTGAGGGATATCCTGACATGGCCGAGCTGGGTGGTGCGATCGATTTGCGGCGAAACCAGCCTGACGCGTCCGACCAGATCCGGCGCGTCATCCCGGCTTATTCGCACCGTCGCCCCCGGATTGAGCTTCAGCATGTGGATGGCTGGAACTTCGGCATCCAGTTCGATTTCGTTGTTGATGGCAATGCGAAACATCGGCCCGGCCTGCGGCGAGGCCGGCGCGCCGACAACGGTCCTGACTTCGGTGACCAATCCGGGGGCCGGCGCGCGCAGGGACACCGGTCCCTGGCCTCCCTGCCTGGCAGGTGCATTGGGCTGCTGCGGCGGCGCGCTTAAGCGCGCCAGTTCCTGATTGTCGGTGACCGTGTCGCCTTCGCGGACGTAGAGGTCGGTAACCTTGGAGCCTTCCTGGTCGGCGCCAACCACCGCTTCCCGGCGAGGCACCACAAATCCGGTGACCCGCACCAGGTCAGAGAAACAGGCATTGGTGGCTTTGGTCACAATGACGAGGGCGTTGCTCGGAGTTTCCTTTTCCTCGGGCTGGGAACGGTGCTCGGTCCAATAATATATGCCCCCCAGGGCAGCCACGACGACCACCGCTATTGCAGGCTTGAGGTATTTGGAGAGCATCATTGCCGGATCAATCCAGACCTGTGTCGTGGGAGTATGACCGGAAATGCAGCCAATAAGAAAGAGAAGGGGGTTAAGACCTTCATTGCGAGCTCCGCGAAGCAATCCAGAGGATCAACACGGAGCTTACTGGATTGCTTCGTCGCTTCGCTCCTCGCAATGACGAAAAAAAGCCGGCTGTCCGGAAAGGTCGGGGCGACCTCCGAAACGATGAGTGTCCCACAACATTGCGGGACGCATTGGTGCCGCAAAACTCTACTCAGTGCCACGACCGCTTCACGTTCAGCTTCACGTTCACTTGGAGGCGGTGGTCTTGTTCGCCATGTTGACGACCTGCACGCGGCGGTTCACTTCCGCCAGTGGCTGGCTGGGGTCCTTGAGCTTACTCTTACCGTATCCGACGGTCACGAGGTCGGTGCCGACGATGCCAAATTTGTCGGTCAGATAACGCTTGATCGAGTCCGCGCGTCGCTCCGACAGGTCCTGATTGTAAGCCTCGCCGCCGGCGGCGTCGGTATAACCCGCGACGATGAAGGTCGAGCCCTTCAGATCCGGATTGGTAAGCGCGCGCCCCAGGGCCTGAACCGAGGGCAGCGACTTTGCGCTGATATCGGCCGAATTGTAGTCGAAGTTGATTTCCAGATCGATATTCGGCTTGTCCTTGGCAATCGTGGCAATCTCTTCGCGCTCGCCGACCGAAAGCGAACGTGTGGGCCGGTTACGGATGGTCTGAACGAAACGTCCCTCGGCTGCGACCGCCGCCGGGTCTGCCTGCGGGGCCTGTGGGCCCACCGACAGGCCTCGGGTCAGGGGCTTCTTGGCCGGGGGAGCGAGCGCCCGGACGATCTGATCCTCAGTGACATCGTCGCCGGCGACGGCTTGTCCTACGCTGATCGAAAGTGCGGCGCCGATCGTCATGATCGAAAGGATCGCGGTAAGATTTCTCCTTCCAGACATCTTCGACATTGCCAGTCCCTCCTGCGCAACGAGCGCGGTTCAATACATTTTCAAATAAGCCGCGGGACAACAAAATGGGTCACGAATCGCTCGCGGCCGTAGAATACTTCCTCAATATGTCTCGGGCGCCCGCCCTGGGGTTCGAGCAAACGCCGGCCTTCAACTCAAATTATCGTCAACGTACCCCGTAACTTGCGAATTCCTTGACGATATTCGGATCCATGGCCTTGGCATTGGATATATCCAATTCGCCCTCCGCAATCGAGCCGTTGCGCTGCTTCGCCAAGCCGCGTCCGTACAGTGACGACGTCAATCGCGGATTGATCTTGAGGGCGGCGTCAAAATCGGCAATCGCGTTTTTGGCCATCCCGCTCTTCAAATTGACCAGGCCGCGGCTGTCGAGGGCGTCGACAAAGTTCGGGCGCAGCCGAAGCGCCTCGTTGCAGTCCTTCAAGGCCGCCTGCAGGTCGCCGATCACGGTGCGCGCCCAGCAGCGGTTGTTGAAGGCTTCCACATCCTTCGGATTCACCCGCAGCGAGTCCGTGAAGTCGCTGATGGCAAGGCTGTACGCGCCCTTGCTGGCATAGACCTGTCCGCGCCGATAGAGCGCGTTCTGGTCGTCGGGATTGTCGACAAGCTTGGCGGTCAGGCTTTTGATGGTTGGGTCGTCGGCGAGCGCTGCCGTCCCGTCATTTTTCACCACGGCGGAATCAGGCGGAGGAATAGCGGCTTCGACCTGCTTTGGAGGCGGCGGAGGATCGAAGTGCGGTGGCGGCGAAGGTGGAGGTTCGGGAATGGGCTGCGGGTTCATCGCCTGCGGACCGGGCGGCCGCGGCGCTGCACCCGAACCCGGGATAAACGAGAAATCCTCGGCCAACGAAGACGATATCCACGGCACCTGCTCGCTGCGGGAGGCGCGGGTGACGCCGACGCGGGTCCGATTGAGTGTCTCTTCCGCCATCAGGTCGGGAACGCGAATTTCCTTGAGCAGTTCCTGCACGAACAGGCTGTGATCGCCGCCATTGTCGGAGATGACCGAGCTGAGTGCGGCCGAATACATCACCAGCGTACCGTTCGGCGCGATCACCGGCGCCAGGCCAGCGGAAAAGCTGCGGAACCGGCGCTCGAATGGATTGCGCCTGGAGGCGTCGATCAGGGCGATTTTGACACCGGCGCCGCGGTTGTTGATTTCGCCCAGAACCGTCTCCAGGCTGAAGCCATCACGGCGAACATCCGGTTCGGTCCAGATCTGGGCGTCGACCGGGATCATGTAGCTCTGGCGTGCGGCCTGGACGCCGAACCCGCTAAAGAAGATTAGCACGACAGAGCCCGGCTTGACCCGTCCGTAGAGGCGATCGAAGGCGCGCCGCATCGCGTCGCCGGTCAGGTTTTCTCCGACATCAACGTTGAACCCGTCACGCTTGAGTTCGTCGGCGACGTCGCGGGCGTCGTTGATGGGTTCCTTGAGCGGCGCTTCGGCGTCGGGATACTTCGCGTTGCCGATGACAAGCGCGAACCGGTCGGCGTGACTGTCCGCGGCGACCGACCGGCTGATCGGCGCGATCGACAAAATCAAGAGCACAAGCAATGCGAGGCGAATTCTCATAATAACGGCGGTCCAGCCAACAGGGCGCCGATCCCAGCTTGCGCCTCGGCGACCTTACTCTACGCAAACCGCATTATCAAACCGGGGCACCGAGCCCTGTCAACTGTTGCGAGGTCGTAGTCCGCGCGACAAATCCATGACGGGGCTTTCGAATCCCCGAGCGGGATCGTGTTTAAAACGTCCGCGGTGTTGGGATCTTAATGTGACCCCTCTCACATTGAATCCGAGGCCGCGCAGACCGCCATCCGCCGCTCGCCGGCGACGCGCTTCCGGCAGAATGCGCGCGTTCAAGTTGATCTCCATGCATTCGGCACGGGCCTAGCAGCTTTGACCTTCGCAGGTTTGACCTTTGCGCAAGTTTGACCTTTACGGACGACAATGGCTTGGTGTGGCGGTCGGCCAACCGCGCAACCAAGAAAAGTGAAACCGATGGGAAACGTCTACGAAATCTACGCGCTCCGTTACGCGACGATGTCGCCGCGCACGCCTCACCTGAATTATCTTGTACCGGATCCGCACGAGACCACGGCCCAGGACCTCGATTATTTCGTCTGGCTGATCCGGGGTAGCGGCCGCGACATTCTGGTCGATACCGGCTTCAACGCGGAGGAAGCACAACAACGCGCGCGCAAGCTCACGCTCAATCCGGTCGATGCGCTCGATCGCTTCGGCGTCAAGGTCGACAGCATCAGGGATGTCGTCGTCACCCACCTGCATTACGACCACGCCGGCAATCTCGATCGCTTTCCCAATGCGCGGTTTCATCTGCAGGAGCGCGAGATGAGCTATGCCACCGGCCGCTGCATGTGCAACGGCATGCTGCGGCATCCTTTTTCGATCGAGCACGTGACGCTGATGGTGCGTCATGTCTACGGTGAGCGCGTCACCTTCCATTCCGGCGATGGCGAGATCGCGCCTGGCGTAACGGTGCATCGGGTCGGCGGCCATTCCGACGGCTTGCAGGTGGTGCGGGTCGAGACCGCGCGCGGGCCGGTGGTGCTGGCGTCGGACGCTGCGCATTACTACGGCAATTTGCATCGCCGCAGTCCGTTTCCGATTGTCTACAACATCGGCGACATGGCGCTGGGCTGGGAAATCGTCGAGCGTCTCGCCGGCCATCCCGATCGCGTCATCCCGGGCCACGATCCGATCGTGAGCGAGCTCTATCCACGCGCTGGCGACAAGGCCGATGCATTTGCGCTGCACCTGAATCCGTCGCGCTCGTTCGCTAAATAGTCGGAAGCGAGCGAAGTGGAAAACGGGTCGGGTGACGAAACCGCGTCAAAACGAAAATACGAGCGAACAGATGCCTGAATTCAAGACTATCGGCTTCATCGGCCTCGGTGTGATGGGCGAGCCGATCTGCCGCAATCTGGTGAAGAAGAGCGGCGCAGCCGTAATAGCATTTGACCTGTCGCCGGAGCCGCTGGCGCGGCTGCGCGCGGTAGGCGCTGTGATAGCCGGCTCCGTCGCCGAAATCGTCACCCAAAGCGACATCGTGTTCCTGTGCCTGCCCAGTGCAAAACACGCGCGTGCCGTGTTTGAAGGCGACGGCATCCTGAGAAATATCCGCGCAGGCCAAATCGTGGTCGATCTCGGCACCTCGTCGGTCAACCAGACCCGCGATTTCGCCAGACAGTTGCAGACCAAGGAGGCATCGTGGGCCGATGCGCCGATCGCGCGCACGCGGCAGGCCGCGCAGAATGGAACGCTTAGTGTGATGGTCGGCGCTTCGCCGGAATTATTTGCCGCGATCGAACCTTTGATCCGCTGCTTTGCCACCGATGTGACGCATTGCGGCGGCGTGGGTGCCGGGCAGGTGACCAAGATCCTCAATAACATGGTGCTGTTTCAGACCGTCAACGCATTGGCCGAGGCGGTCGCTGTTGCCAAACGCAATGGCGTCGATCCGGCGCTGCTGCTCGATACGCTGTCGAAAGGCTCGGCCGACAGTTTTGCGCCGCGCAATCACGGCATGAAGGCGATCGTGCCCGGCAATTTTCCCGAACGCGCTTTCTCGGCGGAATACGCCCTGAAGGACCTATCTTATGCGCTGGAACTGGCTGATGACGCCGGCGTCAAAATCCGCGGCGCAGAGCTGATCGGCCAGGTCTTGCAGGAAGCGATCGATGCCGGTTCCGGGGATGCGTATTTTCCTGTGATCGCGAAGCATATCGATCGAGGCTAGTTATCGTCATTCCGGGTTCGATGCGGAGCCTGTCATCGGGCCGCGCTTCGCGCGGACCCGTTGGCATCGCCCCCGGAATGATGAGGAGAGAACGAGTTCAATACGCTTCCTTCGCGTTCGCCTCCTCGCTGGTCTGCACGAGATCGAGGCTTTTCTCGATCTTGCCGAGCAATAGCGCAAAATCCTTCCGCTCCTGCGCCGAGAGACACGACAGGATTTCCTGTTCCCTGCGCAGCAGCCGGGGGATCAGTTGCTCGTATAGCGCCTTTCCCTTACGCGTCATCCTTAGCCGGAACTCCCGGCGGTCGTCCTCGTTCTCGACGCGTTCCACGAGTTGCCGCGTCATCAGCGCCGTGACGGCGCGGCTGATGGTCGATTTGTGGGTTCGGGTGCAGTGCGCAATATATTGCGCGCTGCAGGCATCGTTGCGGAAGCCGAGTGTCGCCAGCACGCGCCATTCCGGAATATCCAGCCCGTAACGCACCTGATATTCGCTGGACAGAGCGGCGCTGACCTCGGCCGCCAGCCGGTTTAGCCGGAAAGGCACAAAACGGAACAGGTCGAGCTTGGAGAAGCCCTTATTTTTGGACGCTTTTTCCAGACGCGAACCGGCATCCACCCCGGATCGGGTCCGGGGCATGCTTTCGCTTGAAAACGCTTTTGGCAAAAATCGCTCCAATTTGAGTTGACGGTCGGACGCGCAAGAGGTTTAAGATAGTTGCAGATGCGACTATTTTAGCGGGGATGCCTCCCCTTGGCCAGAGCAATGTGAGCGCATGGCGCAGCAGTCCAAAGCCCAGTTCGGCTATCGCCGGCACCCCGATCAGGATCGGGATGGTGGCGATGCGGCGCTTTATTCCGTCGTGGTGGTCGGCGCCGGCCCCGTCGGGCTGTCGCTCGCGATCGATCTGGCGCAGCGCGGCCACGGCGTCGTGCTGCTCGATGACGCCGACCGGATCGGCGAGGGGTCGCGCGCGATCTGTTTTTCCAAACGCTCCCTTGAGTTCTGGGATCGGCTTGGCGTCGGTAACCGCATGGTCGACAAGGGTGTGGTCTGGAGCGTCGGCAAGATTTTTCACGGCGCTTCGCAGCTTTATCAATTCAATCTATTGCCGGAGGAAGGACACAAGCGGCCTGCCTTCATCAACCTCCAGCAATTCTATGCCGAAGCCTATCTGGTGGACCGCGTGCAGGAACTGTCGGCGATCGACCTGCGCTGGCGCAACAAGGTGACCGGCTTGGAACAGCACAACGATCATGTGGTGCTGACGATCGAGACACCGGACGGACCCTATCGGATGCGCGCGAACTATGTCGTCGCCTGCGATGGCGCGAGGTCGTCGTTGCGACAAATGGTGGGTGCGGAATTCACCGGGCAGGTGTTCGAGGATCAATTCCTGATCGCCGACGTCAAGATGACGGCGGAATTTCCAACCGAACGCTGGTTCTGGTTCGACCCACCATTTCACGCCGGGCGATCGGCGCTATTGCATAAGCAGCCGGACGACATCTGGCGGATCGATCTGCAACTTAATCCGGATGCGGATCCGGTGGCCGAGAAGCTGCCGGAGAATGTGCGGCCACGAATCGCGCGCATGCTCGGACATGACAAGTTCGATTTCGAATGGATCTCGCTTTACAAATTCCAATGCCGCCGGATGGATAAGTTCATCCACGGCCGCGTAATCTTCGCCGGCGATGCCGCGCATCAGGTCTCGCCGTTCGGGGCGCGGGGCGCCAATTCCGGTCTGGAAGACGCCGAGAATCTTTCGTGGAAACTCGACCGCGTGCTGAGGCGGATATCGCCGGAAGCCTTGCTTGAGACCTATCACGCCGAGCGAAGCGCGGCGGCCGACGAGAACATCCGGGAATCAACCCGCTCGACCGATTTCATGGCGCCTGGCTCGCGCCAGGAGGCGCGGTTGCGAAAGGCGGTGCTGTCGCTCGCCAAGGAAACGGAATTCGGCAAGCGCATGATCAATGGTGGACGGCTCTCGGTTCCCTCGATCTATGACTCGCCGCTTTCGACCGCCGACACTGAGGTGTGGCGCGGCGGCCCGCGGCCCGGCGCTTCCATGCTCGATGCGCCGGTTGCCGCGCGATCAGGCGAATCTGCGTTTTTGACCGAAGCCTTCATCAAAGCGGGAATGCGGTTCACGCTGCTTGAATTCAGCAACGGCGTTGCGGTCGACCCGCCCGATGGCGTCGGCGTGATCCGCATTGGCGGCGATGATGGAGTTTTCGATTCCGCGGGGCTGGTTGGCATACGCTACGATGCCGAGCCCGGCACGGCCTATCTGTTGCGGCCTGACGGTTATGTCGCCGCACGTTTTCGGCATCCGACACCCGCCGCGCTCGACGCCGCGTTGGCGCGTGCCGCCGGCATCAACTGAGGTTAGCAATCATGGCATTGTCGACCAGTTCGAATTTCGCCAAACCGGACGACGCCTTTCGCGCCATCGTCGAGGCGCATCGCGGACTGAGCGACACCCAGAGCGCAGATCTCGATGCGGCGCTGGTTCTGATTCTCGCCAACCACATCGGCGACATCGGCGTGCTGCGCGAGGCGATTGTGCTGGCCCAGCGGCGAATGGCGGCGGCGGACCAGCAACAACAGCAGCAGCAATAGATAGGTGAGTATTATTCGTCATTGCGAACGAAGCGACGCAATCCATACACGGCGCACAGAGCTGGATTGCTTCGTCGCTGCGCTCCTCGCAATGACGGTCTCGAGTTTGGAAGCAAATATCACAAGGGAATTGAATTGATGGCCAAGGGTTTCGCATCCACGACCGACATGGCGGAGAAGAAAATCACTTTCTCCGAGATCGGCACCGATCTCTATGCCTTCACCGCCGAGGGCGATCCCAATTCCGCGGTGATTGTCGGCGACGACGGTTGCATCGTGTTCGATGCGCAGGCGACGCCGGCGATGGCCAACAAGGTGATCGAGCGGGTCCGCACCGTCACCGACAAGCCGATCAAATATGTCGTGCTGTCGCATTATCACGCGGTTCGGGTGCTTGGTGCGTCGGCCTACAAGGCGCAGGCGGTCATCGCCTCGCAGGAAACCTATCGGCTGGTCGAGGAGCGCGGCCAGCAGGATTGGGATTCCGAGTACGGCCGGTTTCCGCGCCTGTTCCAGGATGCCCAGAGCATCCCCGGCCTGACCTGGCCGACGCTGACCTTCGAAGGCGAGATGTCGATCTACCTCGGCAAGCGCGAAGTGCGGCTGATGCAGCTCGGCGCCGGGCATACGTCCGGCGATATCGTGGCGTGGGTGCCGGATGCGGAGGTGATGTTTTCCGGCGACCTGATCGAATACCATTCGGCCTGCTATTGCGGCGATGCGCATTTGCGTGAATGGCCGGCAACCCTGAACGAAATCCGCGCCTTCAATCCCAAGGCGATCGCGCCGGGACGCGGTGATGCGCTCAAGGGCGTTACGACTGGGCGAGAAGCCATTGCCATGACGCGCGATTTTGTCACGACGCTCTATGGCGCGGCCGAAACCGCCGTCGCCAGGGGTCGCAACTTGAAAGAGACGATGGCAGCGACCCGCGAGGTGATGGATCCGAAGTTTTCAGGCTTCGCGATCTACGAACATTGCCTGCCATTCAACGTCTCGCGTGCGTTCGACGAAGCTTCGGGGATCGACGACCCCGTGATCTGGACCGACAAACGCGACCAGGAAATGTGGGCCAGCCTGCAAGGAGGATGACCATGAATATCAACACCTCGCCCGATCTCGTCTCGCGAAGTTCCGTCAACATCACGCCGGGCTATATGTCCGGCTTCCGCAACAGCTTCGAGACCGAGGCGCTGCCGGGTGCGTTGCCGATCGGACGCAATTCGCCGCAACGCTGCGCCTACGGGCTTTACGCCGAGCAACTGTCGGGCTCGCCATTCACCGCGCCGCGCGGCAGCAACGAACGCTCGTGGCTGTATCGGATCCGGCCGTCGGTGCGGCATTCCGGTCGCTTCACCAAGGTTGACGCAAGGCTGTGGCGCACCGCGCCGTGTCATGAGTTTGAATTGCCGATCGCGCAGTTGCGCTGGGATCCGACGCCGATCCCGAAAGAGGACATGACGTTCCTGCAGGGCGTGCAGACCATGACCACGGCGGGAGACGCCAATACCCAGGCCGGCATGGCCGCGCATGTCTATCTCATCACGAAATCGATGGTGGATCAGCATTTCTACAATGCCGATGGCGAGATGCTGTTCGTGCCGCAGCAAGGCAATCTGCGTTTCGTCACAGAATTCGGCCGGATCGATGTTGAGCCCGGCGAAATCGCGGTGATTCCGCGCGGCGTGAAATTCCGCGTCGAGATTCCGGGCGGTTCCGCGCGCGGTTATCTCTGCGAGAATTACGGCGGCGCCTTCACGCTGCCGGAGCGCGGTCCGATCGGCGCCAATTGCCTCGCAAATGCGCGCGATTTCCTCACGCCCGTCGCGGCCTATGAAGACAAGGACACGCCGACTGAATTGTTTGTGAAATGGGGCGGCGCGCTGTTCTCGACCCAATTGCCGCATTCGCCGATCGATGTTGTGGCATGGCACGGCAATTACGCGCCGTATAAATATGATCTGCGGACGTTCTCGCCGGTCGGCGCGATCGGCTTCGACCATCCCGATCCCTCGATCTTCACCGTGCTGACGTCACCGTCGGAGACCGCGGGCACCGCGAACATCGATTTTGTGATCTTCCCGGAACGCTGGGCGGTGGCGGAAAATACTTTCCGCCCGCCGTGGTATCACATGAACATCATGTCGGAGTTCATGGGGCTGATCTACGGCGTCTACGATGCCAAGCCGCAGGGCTTCACACCCGGCGGCATCAGCCTGCACAATTGCATGCTGCCGCACGGCCCCGATCGCGAAGCCTTCGACCACGCCAGCAACAGCGAGTTGAAGCCGGTCAAGTTGACCGGCACCATGGCCTTCATGTTCGAGACGCGCTATCCACAGCGCGTCACGGAGCACGCGGCGAGATCATCGACGTTGCAGGATGATTATGCGGATTGCTGGAAGGGACTGGAGAAGCGGTTCGATCCGAACCGGCCGTAGGTTTGCGGTAGTCCAACGTTTTCGTCATGCCCGGGCTTGTCCCGGGCATCCACGTCTTGAGGCACAAAGAGAAGTCGTGGATGGCCGGGTCGAGCCCGGCCATGACGGCGTTGAAATCGGAGAATCATCTTGACCCACCCCAACGATCCCAGGCTCCGCTCCTTCATCGACGTCGACCCCGCATCCGATTTCCCGATCCAGAATCTCCCTTACGGCGTGTTCTCGGCCAAGGATGGTCTCGCTCCGCGCGTTGGGGTTGCGATCGGCAATTATGTACTCGATCTCTGGCAACTCGTGCAGGATTGCCGAATAGATGTCGTCGAACCCAGTGTGTTCGCCGCATCGACGCTGAATCCATTCATGGCACTGGGACCCGAGGTATGGTCGCGCACGCGCGCGCGGATCAGTGAATTGCTGCGCCATGACAATCCAGAGCTGCGCGACAATGCTAAGCTACACCAACGCGCGCTGGTGCCGATGGCCGACGTAAAGCTCCATCTGCCGATCGCGGTCGCCGGCTACACTGATTTCTATTCGTCGAAAGAACACGCCACCAATGTCGGCGTCATGTTTCGCGGCAAGGACAATGCGTTGCAGCCGAACTGGCTGCATATGCCGATCGGCTACAACGGCCGCGCCTCCACGGTCGTGGTCAGCGGCACCAAGGTGCGCCGGCCGCGCGGGCAACTAAAACCACCGAGCGCGGAGGTGCCGTCATTCGGGCCCTGCAAGCGGCTCGACTTCGAGCTGGAAATGGGCGTCGTGGTCGGACAACCGTCGCCGATCGGTGAGATGCTCACCGAAAAGCAAGCGGAAGAAATGATCTTCGGTTTTGTCATTCTGAACGACTGGAGCGCGCGCGATATCCAGCAGTGGGAATACGTGCCGCTCGGGCCGTTCCAGGCCAAGGCATTCGCGACCTCGATCAGCCCCTGGATCGTGACGCGCGAGGCGCTGGAACCGTTCAGGGTTCATGGCCCGGTGCAGGATCCGGCGCCGCTGCCGTATTTGCAGCAAGCGCAGCCGAACAATTACGATCTGCAGCTCGATGTCGGCTTGGGCACGTCGCAAATGAACGAGGCGATACGTATCTGCCACACCAATTTCAAATACATGTACTGGTCGTCGGTGCAGCAATTGGTGCATCACGCCTCGTCAGGCTGCGCCATGAATATCGGCGATCTCCTGGGGAGCGGCACCATCAGCGGTCCGGAAAAGCACCAGCGGGGCAGTCTTCTTGAAATAAGCTGGAACGGCACCGAGCCGGTTGAACTGGCGAGTGGCATCAAGCGGACGTTTCTCGAAGACGGCGATTCGCTCACGATGCGCGGCTGGTGCCAGGGCGACGGTTATCGCGTCGGCTTTGGCGAAGTCGAAGGCACGATCCTTCCGGCCGACTAAGTCGTCATTGCGAGCCAACGGGTCGCGCGAATGCGCGCCCGATGACAGGCTCCGCGACGCAATCAAGCAGCAGCACGTGTTGACTGGATTGCTTCGTCGCTACGCTCCTCGCAATGACGGTCGCGGTAGCTCACCGCTCTTCCGGCGGAATATTCCGAATCCTCTCCGAATGCTCAGCGACGTCGTCAAGGCTGTATTTGAGCTGCACCCGCTTGGTCGATGGTGGATGCGTCTGCGTGCACACGCCGGGACGCCATTGCGTGGCCGGCCGGATCGGTCGCGGCGCGAAACCGCCGCCGCAGTTCGGGCATACATTGTGGAGCTTGTTCTCGACGCAGTCCGCGCAGAACGTGCATTCATAACTGCAAATGCGTGCTTCCGTTGAGTCGGGCGGAAGGTCCTTGTCGCAATATTCGCAGTTCGGCCGGAGTTGCAGCGCCATGGTTGTCTCTTGCGTTAGAGCCAGAGTCTGAATGAACTTCGTCCAGGCGTCACACGCTCCGTGCCACCTCTCCCGTTGTGGGAGAGGCCGGATCGCATCGTAAGATGCGATCCGGGTGAGGGGTTCGGGCCTAACGATAGACCAGAACCCCTTACCCCAATCCTCTCCCGCAAGGGGAGAAGGGGCGCACTGTGCTTGCCGAGATAACATCGCAAATCGAACGGGAAAAACGAATGGCGAATTTCCCTCGATTTGCGCCATGCTAATTCTGCCGTAATTTAGTTTGGTGCATGATCTTGTCTGAAAACCGGCACCCGCTTTTCAGGATCACGCACGCAACGGCAGCTTTGAGCTTTCCTTCAAACGATCCAGCACGATCGACGAGCGCACATGTGCGACGCTCTGATGTGGCATCAGCACATTGTTGACGATGTCGGACAGGCTCTTGAGGTCGCGCAGCACCGCCTTCAACAGATAATCGGCATCGCCGGTCAGCGAATAGGCCTCCTGGATATCGTCGACACGGTTGACCAGCGCGCGAAACCGCTTGGCGTTGTCGGGCGAGTGGGTCGCCAGCGTAATGTGAATGAAGGCGATGAGATTGAAGCCGAGCGCCTCGCTGGCAAGGTCGGCGTGATAGCCCGATATCACCTTCTCTTCTTCCAGCCGCATGCGCCGCCGCGAGCATTGCGACGCCGAGAGGCCGACGAGATCAGCTAGTTGCTGATTGGTCAGGCGACCGTCATCCTGCAGGGCTGCCAGCATTTTGAGGTCGAAAGCGTCTACCGGGATCATGCGCAAATCACCCATTTCATGCACGAAGCGTGCACAATTATAGCAAAATACTGGCCCTTTTGCATGCACTTTGCGACCAGGAGGGTGGAAACTCCCTGTAGCCAGATGAAGGAAACAGGCGTTAGGGAGACTAGAAAATGGGTCCATTTCCGCACGACGCGCCGGCCGCGACGATTTCGGTCGATAATCCGATGGGCACCGATGGTTTTGAGTTTGTCGAATACGCGCATCCCAGGCCTGAAGAGCTGCATGCGCTGTTCAAGCGGACGGGATATCTGCCGGTCGCCCGTCACAGGACCAAAAAGATCACGGTCTATCGCCAGGGCGACATCAATTATCTCGTCAACGAGCAACCCGGCACCCATGGCTTCAACTTCGTTGCCGCGCACGGGCCGTGCGCGCCGTCGATGGCGTTTCGGGTGGTCGATGCGAAGCAGGCCTATCAACGCGCACTGTCGCTCGGCGCGGAGCCGGCCGACATTCCGTCCGCGCAGAAGACGCTCGATGTTCCCGCCATCAAGGGCATCGGCGGCAGCCTGTTGTATTTCGTCGATCGCTACGGCGCCAAGGGCTCGGCCTACGACGCCGAGTTCGAATGGCTTGGTACAAAAAATCCGCGCCCCGAGGGCGCCGGGCTATTCTATCTCGATCACCTCACCCACAACGTCCATCGCGGCCGCATGGATGTCTGGACCGGCTTCTACGAAAGACTGTTCAACTTCCGGCAGATTCGCTTTTTCGATATCGAGGGCCGCGCGTCCGGCCTGTTCTCCCGGGCGCTAACGAGTCCCGACGGCAAAATCCGGATCCCGATCAATGAGGATGCCGGCGACTCAGGCCAGATCGAGGAATATCTGAACGTCTACCGCGGCGAGGGCATCCAGCATATCGCCTGCGGCGCTGCGGATATCTACCGCACGGTCGAGACGCTGCGCGCCGATGGCCTGCCGTTCATGCCGTCGCCGCCCGAGACCTATTTCGAGAAAATCGACACGCGCCTGCCGAAACATGGCGAGGACGTCGCGCGATTGAAGCGCGATGGCATCCTGATCGACGGCGAAGGCGTGGTCGATGGCGGCCAGACCAAGGTGCTGCTGCAGATTTTTTCCGCCAATGCCATCGGGCCGATCTTCTTCGAGTTCATTCAGCGCAAGGGGGATGACGGCTTCGGCGAAGGCAATTTCAAAGCGCTGTTCGAATCGATCGAGGAAGACCAGATTCGCCGCGGCGTGCTGACACTGAAGGGCGCGGCTTAGCTGTTTCGTCATTCCGGGGCGCGCGTCAGCGCGAACGCGGAATCTCGAGATTCCCCGATGTGCAGTTGCACGTCTGAGGTCTGGTCCTTCGGACCATCCCGGAATGACGGTGCAAATTACCCTCCCGCCTTCCACTCGCTCGTCAACTCACCGATATCCGCCGTTGCCGCATCGCGAATGGCCGAGGGCGTGCGCGAGAAGCGCGGCGCCGGCGCCGGTTGGGTCACGCCGTGGCGGGTAACGAAGGTCTCGCGGGCCGCCATGTGCGGATGGTTGGGCGCCTCTTGCATGGTCAGGATCGGCGCGAAGCAGATATCGGTGCCTTCCATGATGCTGCACCACTCGTCACGAGACCTGGTCTTGAACACCTCGACCAGTTTTTGCTTCAGCGCCGGCCACGCATTGCGATCCATCTGCGCCTCGAAATCGACGTCCGAAAGACCGGCGTGCTGGCGAAGCAACGCATAGAATTGCGGCTCGATCGAGCCGATCGAAATGAACCGGCCACACGAACATTCATATACGCCGTAGAAGTGCGCGCCGCCGTCGAGGAAGTTGCTCTCGCGCTGATCGGTCCAGCGGCCCGCGGCCGCCATGTCGAAGAACATCGACATCAGCGAGGCCGCGCCATCGCACATCGCGGCGTCAACCACCTGGCCCTTGCCGGATTTTTTCGCTTCCAGCAGTGCGGCGAGCACGCCCACCACGAGATAGAGCGCGCCGCCGCCGAAATCGCCGACCAGGTTGAGCGGTGGCACAGGCCTGTCCTTGCCGCCGATCGCGGCCAGCGCGCCGGTCACCGAGATGTAATTGATGTCATGGCCGGCGGCCTGCGCCAGCGGACCTTCCTGACCCCATCCGGTCATGCGGCCGTAGACGAGCCGCGGATTGCGCGCCAGTACCACATCGGGCCCGAGCCCCAGCCGTTCCATCACGCCGGGCCGAAAGCCTTCGATCAGCGCATCGGCATTGGCCAACAAATCCAGCACCTGCGCGATGGCGGCTTTGTCCTTGAGGTCGAGTTCGACCACCTTTCGTCCGCGCCCAGCGACCGATTTCAGATTCTTTTTGGCGCCGACGCGATCCAGCGTGACCACCTCCGCGCCCATATCCGCAAGCATCATGCATGCGAATGGACCCGGTCCGATGCCGGCAAATTCGACAATACGAAAGCCCGCCAGCGGGCCGGAGGCACGGGTGGAGGACTGTGGCGCTGATTTATCGAGCACGTTGTTTTTCTCCCGAAGGCTCTTTGTTGGCGAAATTGTCTAGTCTTGCGGGGAGGGTGGCAAGCGCCTTTTGGGGCATGATCCCGAAAAGCGGAGGCCGGTTTCCGGAAAAGATCATGCCCAAACCAGAGATAAGCGACGAATCTGATTCAGCGAAGCTGGATCGGATTCTAGCTCGAATATTGGCTAAATGCAGTGCGGCGCGCATCGCTGCGCGCCGCTTTGCTTAACCAGGACAGGTACTATCAGCCGGCCTCAGCGACCGCGCGTTGCGCCATTACCCTGATCAGGTTGGCGCGATAGTCCGACGATCCCTGGATATCCGTCATCAGCCCGTCGGCGGAAATCTTGATGCTGTCGAGCGCGCCCGGCGACCAGTTGGCCTTCAGCGCCGCTTCGATCGCCGGCACCCGCATGACGCCGTTCTGCGATGCACCGGTGGCGGCGACGCGGACGTCGCCGGCCTTGGTCTTGACCGCAAACACACCGGTCAGCGCGAAGCGCGAGGCGGGATGGGGAAACTTGGAATACCCCGCCTTGGCCGGAATCGGGAAGGATACTGCGGTAATAATCTCGCCATCCGCCAGCGCCGTCGAGAACAAGCCCGTGAAGAAATCATCGGCCGCAATGCTGCGCTTGTTGGTCGTGATCGTTGCGCCGAGTGCGAGCACCGCCGCCGGATAGTCCGCGGCAGGATCGTTGTTGGCGATCGAGCCGCCGATCGTACCGCGATAGCGCACAGCCGGATCGCCGATCAGCGAGACGAGATGGGCGAGCGCAGGAATGGCCTTTTTCGCAGGACCGCTCTCAGCCACGTCATAATGCGTTGTCGCCGCCTTGATCGTCAGCGTGTCGGCGGAAACTTCGATGCCGATGAGATCCTTGATCCGGCCGAGATCGATCACATCGGAGGGGGAAGCGAGCCGCTGCTTCATCACCGGAATCAAAGTGTGACCGCCGGCGAGATATTTCGACTCGGAACCCCCGGCGAAAAGCGCCGCGGCTTCTGCGACGGTAGAGGGGCGATGGTAAGTTGTCTCGTACATGGTTCATCTCCCTCTTATGCGTTGCCATGAATGGCGTGCCACACCCGATCGGGCGTCGCCGGCATTTCCAGCCTGTTGTGGCCGATCGCATCGGTAATGGCGTTGATGATGGCGGGCGAAGAGCCGATCGCGCCCGCCTCGCCGCAGCCCTTGACGCCCAGCGGATTGCCAGGACACAGCGTCGTGGTGTGGTTCAGTTTGAACGACGGCAGATCGTCGGCGCGCGGCATGGCGTAATCCATGAACGACGCGGTCACGAGCTGGCCTGAGCTGTCGTAAACCGCGCCCTCCAGCAATGCCTGGCCGATGCCCTGGGCGAGGCCGCCATGGACCTGGCCTTCGACGATCATCGGGTTGATCAGGCGTCCGAAATCGTCCGCCGCGACAAAGTCGATGATAACAGTCTTGCCGGTGCCGGGATCGACTTCGACCTCGCAGATGTAGGCGCCGGCCGGGAAGGTGAAGTTGGTCGGGTCGTAGAACGCGCCTTCCTTCAGGCCCGGCTCCATGCCGTCAGGCAGATTGTGTGCGGTGTAGGCGGCCAGCGCGACCATCGGCAGCGCAATCGACTTGTCGGTGCCGGTGACTTTGAACTCGCCGTTCTCGATGACGATGTCATCTTCGGACGCTTCGAGCTGGTGCGCGGCGATTTTCTTGGCCTTGGCTTCGACCTTCTCCATCGCCTTGAAGATGGCGGACATGCCGACGGCTGCGGAGCGCGATCCATAGGTGCCCATGCCGAACTGCACTTTATCAGTGTCGCCATGGACGATCTGGACCTGGCTGATCGGAATGCCCAACCGCCCGGCGACCAGTTGCGCAAATGTCGTCTCATGGCCCTGACCATGGCTGTGCGAGCCCGTCAGGATCTCGATGGTGCCGACCGGATTGACGCGGACTTCCGCGGATTCCCACAGACCGACGCCGGCGCCCAGGCTGCCGACCGCCTTCGAGGGTGCGATGCCGCAGGCCTCGATGTAGCAGGAGAAGCCGACGCCGCGGAGCTTGCCTTCTTTCCTGGCCTTCTCCTTGCGCGCCGGGAAGCCGGCGTAATCGATAGCCTTCAAGGCGGCGTCGAGCGAGGCGCCGAAATCGCCGATGTCGTAGGCCATGATGACCGGCGTCTGGTGCGGAAATTGGGTAATAAAATTCTTGCGGCGCAATTCCGCCGGATCGACCTTGAGCTGCCGCGCCGCGGTTTCCATCAACCGTTCGAGCAGATAGCTCGCCTCGGGGCGCCCCGCACCGCGGTAGGCGTCGACCGGCGCGGTGTTGGTATAGACGGTCATCACCTCGGCATAGATCGCCGGGATGTTGTACTGGCCCGACAGCAGCGGTGCATAGAGATAGGTTGGCACCGACGACGAGAACAGCGACATGTAGGCGCCGAGATTGGCGTGGGTTTTGACCCGCAGGCCAAGTATCTTATTGTCCTTGTCGAACGCCATTTCGGCCTTCGAGATATGGTCGCGGCCGTGCGCATCGGTCAGGAAGGCTTCGGAGCGATCGCCGGTCCACTTCACCGGGCGCCGCACCTTCTTGGAGGCCCACAACGCGACCATCTCCTCCGGATAGATGTAGATTTTCGAGCCGAAGCCGCCGCCGACATCGGGCGCCACCACCCGCAGCTTGTGCTCCGGTGCGATATTGTAGAATGCCGAGAGCACGAGACGCGCGACATGCGGGTTCTGCGATGTCGTATAGAGCGTGAAATGCTCTTCGGCGTCGTTGTATTCCGCGACCGCTGCGCGTGGCTCCATCGCATTCGGCACCAGACGATTATTGATCAGTTCGAGCGAGACCACATTGGCCGCCTTGCTGAAGGCCTCCTTCACGGCGGCCTCGTCGCCGAGCGCCCAGTCGTAGATCACATTGCCCGGCGCTTCCGGATGCAGTTGCGGCGCACCCGGCTTGATCGCCGCGCGAATATCGGCGGCGGCAGGAAGTTCTTCGTACTCGACGACCACGGCTTCCGCCGCGTCCTTGGCCTGGTTCTTGGTCTCGGCGATGACCACCGCAACCGCCTGGCCGGCGAAGCGAACCGTTTCCGGCGCCATCGCTGGCCAGGCGCCCATTTTCATCGGCGTGCCGTCCTTGGAGGTAATCGCCCAGCCGCAAATCAGGTTGCCAACTTTATCGTCGACGATCTCCTGTCCGGTCAGCACGCCGACCACGCCGGGCATTTTCATCGCCGCCGACGAGTCAATGCTTTTTACTTTGGCATGAGCGTGCGGACTGCGAACGAAGTGGGCGTGGGTCATGCCCTGGAGTTTGATGTCGTCGACGTAGCGGCCCTTGCCGGTGATGAAACGTCGGTCTTCCTTGCGCACCACGCTTGCGCCAATGCCTTCAACGCCCATGTCCTGATCTCCCTACCGGAGTTTTGTTTTCCGCCATTTCCATCGAAATTCGGCGGTCTCGAATTTAGCAATCGTCAGTCGTCGGTAGCGGCTATTCCGCCGCTATCGAAACCTTCATGCGGCCGGCGGCGTCGAGCACCGACTTGACGATATTGTGATAGCCAGTGCAGCGGCAGATATTGCCTTCAAGCTCGTGCCGTACGGTCTCTTCGTCGAGATTGCCGCCGTGCCGCTGGACGATGTCGATCGCCGACATGATCATGCCGGGCGTGCAATAACCGCACTGCAGTCCGTGATTGTCGCGGAACGCGGCCTGCATGGGATGCAGTTCGTCACCCTTCGAGATGCCCTCGATGGTCGTCACATTGGCGCCGTTGGCCTGTCCGACCAGCACGGTGCATGATTTGACGGCCCGGCCGTCGATATGGACGACGCAGGCGCCGCACTGGCTGGTGTCGCAGCCGACATGGGTGCCGGTCAGGTTCAGATGCTCGCGCAGAAGATGGACAAGGAGGGTCCGGTCCTCGAGGTCGGCCGAGACCGCCTTGCCGTTCACCGTCAATTTGATGGTAGACACGCGTGATACCTCCCGATGCTTTTTAATTATTCCAATTAGAAGCAGGGGGACGGGACTTTGCAACTGGGATTTTCGTCGCGGAGGTCGTCTCTCGATATCGGAGGAGGTCGTTTTTCGCTCGTTTGCACCTTGGCCGTCGTCCCGGCAGACGCCGGACCCATACTCTGCGCCTTGCGTTAGGCAGGGGTGTCGACAGCTTTTGTCCCATCAACATCGGTGGTTATAGGTCCGGCGTTCGCCGGGACGACGCTGATCGAGGCCAACAAGGCCGACCGGTGGGTAATCTCGCTCCCCAGGCCCCTCTGGCGTAGATATTCCTCCGCAAATTTACGGCCTTTTATTCATTCTACTCTACCTTCCCGGGTTGGAGCCGGGATGTGCATCCCCGGTTTCGTTGGTTTTCAGAAAGAAAACGGGGGCCGAGGTGGGATTGTCGAAGCGTGTCAGGCTGCAATCATTTTCACTGAAGCTTCCAACCCTGCGATTTCGCGGGAAAATCATGCTTGGTTTTGCCGTCGTGCTCGCCATCTCGGCAGCCAGCATGGGCATCGCCTATCTCGGATTTGAGCGTGTTTCCGCCGGGGTGGCGTCGTACCGCAACAGCGTGTCGGAAGCCGATCTGGCGCGCAATATCGACCGCGAGTTGATTTCGTACCGGGGGCTGGCACGGTATTACGTGGTGACTGGAAAAGAGGACGACGGCAAAGCAGCGCTGACCACCGAAGCCAGTCTGAAAGACGCCATCGATCAGGCGATGAAGGGCACCACAAATCCGGCGCGCCTCGATCAGGTCACGCGCCTCGCCAGGGAATTCCGCGCCTTCACCAAGATTTTTGCCGAGATTCTCAAAGTCAAAAGCGACAGCGCGCTTGTGACCCAAAACCAGCTCGCGCGCAGCGGTAACATGCTGCGTTACAAGCTCGACGATCTCCCCAGCAATGCCAACGACGCGGAGCTTTCGGCGATCGAATTCGGCGCGAAAAAAGCCGCCGCGCAGTTTCAGGCTGTGACGGCGCTGGCCAACACTTTCGTTATCAATTCCGACCAGGCGGTCGCCACCAGCGCGCTGGCGCGTCTCAAGTTCGTCGAAACCTCGCTGCAGGCGATCTCCTCGACCGACGAAAAGATCGTGCAGGGCCTCAAGGAGGTCACCGCGCTGGTTGAGGAATATCGCCAGTCGCTCGTCAAATTGATCGAAAACTCGAAATCGATCGATGAGCTGACGATCGAAATGGCCGAGTCCGCAACGGCGATCATGCAGGGCGCCAGCGTGATGAAGGCGGACCTGCTTTCCGATCAACAGCGGCTGGAAGCCGAGTCCGATGCGAGCATTGGCGAGACCGAGCGCCTGATTGTGATGCTGGCGGCCGGTGGCTTTCTGTTGGGCGGAGCATGGGCCTTTTTGCTGGGCCGGGGGATCTCCCGGCCGATTGCGGCGATGTGCAAGGCGATGCGCGAACTCGCCAGCGGCAATTTCGACGTCGTGCTGCCCGGCCTTGGCCGCAAGGATGAACTCGGCGAGATGGCGGGCGCGGTCGAAGAGTTCAAGATGCAAGCGATCGCCAAAGCCGAACGCGATGCCGCCGCCCATGACGCCCAGAACAAAGCGAGCAGCGCGGCGCGCCGCACGGAGCTTATTCGCTTTGCCGATGAATTCGAGGCGGCAGTGGGCGCGATCGTTTCGAACGTTTCGGCGTCGGCGGTTCAGCTCGAATCAGCCGCCGGGACGCTGACGCGGACTGCGGAAACCACCCAGAGCCTGTCCAGCCAGGTCGCCGGTGCATCGGAAGAAACCTCCAACAGCATGCAATCGGTTGCCTCCGCGACGGAGGAGCTTTCCACCTCGGTCGATGAAATCGGCAAACGGGTGCGCGAATCCAGCCGGATCGCGGAAGCGGCGGTGCTTCAGGCGCAGCAAACCGATGGACGCATCGGTAAATTATCGCGTGCCGCGCAGCAGATCGGCGATGTGGTCAAATTGATTACGGCGATCGCCGAGCAGACCAATCTGCTGGCGCTGAATGCCACCATCGAAGCCGCCCGCGCCGGCGAGGCCGGTCGAGGGTTCGCCGTCGTCGCCGCCGAGGTCAAATCGCTGGCCAGCCAGACCGCCAAAGCGACCGATGAAATATCGTCTCATATTTCCGGCATGCAGGGCGCGACGCAGGAATCGGTTGCGGCCATCAAGGAGATCGGCGGCACGATCGCCCAGATCTCGAACATCGCATCCTCGATTGCCGGCGCGGTGGAGCAACAAAGCTCGGCGACCCAGGAAATTGCCCGCAGCGTTCAGAACGTCGCGCAAGGGACCAATGAAGCTGCTGCGAATATCATGCAGGTCAATCGCGGCGCGACCGAAACCGGGTCCGCATCGGAGGAAGTGCTGAATTCGGCAAAAACCCTTTCGACCGAAAGCACGCGTTTGCGCGAAGAACTCGACCGCTTCATGGCGAACATCCGCGCGGCGTAGAGTTTCGACATTTACATGGTGTCATCATCCGTGAAAGCGGATGATCCAGTACTCCGTGATGTTTCGATTTTCACGCAGGCCGGCGATTACTGGATACCCGCTTTCGCGGGTATGACGGTCATGCTTGTTGGAACGACAGACTTAGTCACGATGAAACTGGCGCTTCAACTCGGTCTTGGCGCGCTGCAGCCGGTCACGTTGCGTTTTCGGCAACGTCCTGCCGGCGCGATTGATATAAAAGGTCAGCATCGAAAGGGCCGAGCGATAAGCGCCGGCCTTGCGGCGCGAACTGCGTTCCGCCGAGCGCTTGAGCGATGCCGCGATTTTCTTCGGATCGGTCAGCTTGAAGACGCCGTGCTTCAGATCGAGCGCGTCGCTTTCTCGCGTTACGCGCTGCGACCAGCGCTTGGGAGACGCCTTGGCCGAAGTTTTGGCAGAAGTTTTCCTGGCGGCTGATTTTCTCCGCGCCGAACTCTTTCGGATCGTTTTTCGAGCTGTTTTGCGCGCCGCAGCTTTACGCGAATGCGCTGTTTTTTGACCTTCAGTCATGACCGACTCCCTTTTCGTCCTAGCCGAAAAACGGGTACCGCTCCGATCGGTTCCTTTGCCGCAATAGGGGAACTCCCGCGCGCCAAATGCGTTGACTGACGGCGACCCAGGAATGTCACATTTCCCGGGTGTTTCCTCATTGGTTCAATCCGATGGATCTGCAGCGATTGCAGCGCTCATCGTCATTCAATCGCAGCGCTCCCATTCCTGTGGAGTTTGTAATGGCGAGCACTGGAGCAATGCGGCATGGCCGTTTTGAGTGATGCGGTAATTCCTTCGAGCGATGTCGCGCCGGGGTCGATGCTTGGGAACGATGACCGCGTCATCGAAACCGATATTCCTTCCCGACTCGATCGTCTGCGCTGGAGCGGCTTCCACACCCGTGTCGTGCTTGCGCTTGGCATCACCTGGATCCTGGACGGACTGGAAGTCACGCTGGCGGGTGCGCTGTCCGGCGCGCTGAAGCAAAGTCCGGTGCTTCATTTCACCAACTTCGATGTCGGATTCTCCAACAGCGCGTATCTTGCGGGCGCCGTGCTCGGCGCGCTTGGGTTCGGCTGGCTCACGGATCGCATCGGTCGAAAAAAACTGTTCTTCATCACGCTGGCGCTCTATCTCACCGCAACGGCGGCAACAGCGCTGTCCTGGAACCTTGCGAGCTACGCGTTGTTTCGATTTCTTACCGGCGCCGGTATCGGCGGCGAATATACCGCGATCAATTCGACGATTCAGGAATTGGTGCCCGCGCGGTATCGTGGATGGACCGACCTTGTAATCAACGGCAGCTTTTGGATCGGCACGGCGATGGGCGCGGTCAGCGCGATCGTCCTGCTCGACCCGCATCTGATCGGCCCTGATCTCGGCTGGCGGCTGGCGTATCTCACCGGCGCCTGTCTCGGGCTCGTGGTGTTTGTGATGCGGATGTGGATTCCCGAAAGCCCACGGTGGCTGATGATTCACGGTCAACCCGACCGCGCGCTGGCGATTGTGAGCGATATCGAGCGATCGGTGATCGGAAAGGCGCAGGATCCGCGCCAACATGCCTGGCCGAAAATAAAAATCAGGATGCGCGATCACACGCCGCTACGCGAAGTGGCGCGCACGCTGTTCTCCGTCTATCGCCAGCGCTCGCTGGTCGGATTGGCGCTGATGATTGCGCAAGCGTTTTTCTACAACGCGATCTTCTTCACCTTTGCCCTGGTGCTGACCGACTTCTACGGAATCGCGTCGGACCATGTCGGATGGTACATTCTCCCGTTCGCGGCCGGCAATTTCCTGGGGCCTCTGCTGCTTGGCCGGCTGTTCGATACGTTGGGGCGCCGTGTGATGATTACGCTCACCTATGGCGTTTCGGGCGTTCTGCTCGCGGTTTCGGGCTATCTGTTTGCGATCGGCGTGTTGAGCGCGCAAACCCAGACCATCGCGTGGATGGTGATTTTCTTTTTTGCTTCGCCCGCCGCAAGTGCCGCCTATCTCACCGTCAGCGAGACTTTTCCGCTGGAGGTCCGCGCGCTGGCGATCGCGCTGTTCTATGCCGTGGGAACTGGAATTGGCGGCGTCGCCGGCCCGGCTCTGTTCGGTGCGCTGATCGATACCGGATCGCGCAGCAGCGTTTTTGCGGGCTATCTGCTCGGATCGGGATTGATGGTCGCGGCGGCTGTTATCGCGTGGCGTTACTGCATCGCGGCCGAGCGCCAGCCGCTGGAATCGGTTGCACGGCCGCTGGCCTTTGTGGAGTAGGATGAAATGAATCAGGATCTGGCCGAGGTGCCATTGCGAAAAGATATATCACCAGAAGAGGCCTCGCCGGACGCCGTTGCGGCGCCGCGTTCCGTGCTGCCGCATCTGAACGAAACCGCAATCCTGCTCGACATTGACGGCACGCTGCTCGATCTGGCGCCGACGCCGCGCGAGGTGTGGGTGCCGCCGGGTCTGGCAAGAACCCTCAACCGCTTGCTGGAGAGGACCTCAGGTGCGCTGGCGCTGGTCAGCGGACGCTCGCTGAACGATATCGATCTGATTTTCGCCCCTGAACAATTTCCGGCAGTTGGAGGCCACGGTGCGGAAATGCGAATCTCGACGGATAGCGAAGCCGTCGCCACCCATGCCCCGCCGATGGACAAGGAACTGAAGCGCCGCCTTGCGGCCATTGCCAAACTCAGTCCGGGCATTCTGCTGGAAGACAAGGGCTATTCGCTGGCGCTGCACTACCGGCTGGCACCGCATGCGGAGAAGGCGATCTACGAGGCGGTGTCACTGATCAGGGCCGATTTGCCGAATGCGCCGATCGAAGTGCTGCCTGGAAAATGTGTCTGTGAGATCAAGCATTCCGGTTTCAACAAGGCATCGGGCGTCCTCGAACTGATGACTCATGAGCCTTTCAAGGGACGCCGTCCGATCTTCATCGGCGACGATGTCACCGACGAGTCGGTGTTCGCGATCATGCCTGACCTCGGCGGCCTCGCATTTTCCGTGGGCAGGCGCGCGCAGGGCGTGGCCGGTCATTTCGATGAGCCTAGCGACGTGCGGGAGTGGCTCGCGCGTCTGCTCGATGACGAGACTGCGACCGGACGATGATCATGACGACATTGTCTTCGCGAAAATGACGGAACCCAGGGTGGTCTGAGTTCCGTACAGCGTTATTCGCATTTTTTGCAGCGGACCGATCGAGTTCCATTCTGCGCGGCCCGAATTTGGTTTCATTTCGTTGAAAGGGTGACCGGGAACCATATTGATGAATGGCCGTTAATCGGGGAACGGACCATCAGGAGGGAACGCCCTTTGAACCTCGTCGTCGTTTCGAATCGCGTCGCGCGCGGCACGGCCAACGAGCCCATGACGGGGGGACTCGCCGCCGCCTTGTTGCCGGTGGTGGAGAAATCCGGCGCGATCTGGGTCGGTTCCAGCGGCCGCGTTCGCGAGGGCGCCCAGAAGGATCCGTTCGCCGAAATCGAAGCGCTCGGCGCAGGTGCGCTGGCCATGCTGGATCTGCCGGCCGCGCACTACGGCGGATATTATGAAGGTTTTGCGAATTCGGCATTGTGGCCGGCGCTGCATTCCCGCACCGACCTGATCTGCGCCTCGCAGGAGGATTATTCTTCCTATCGCGAAGTGAACGCCTTCATGGCACGAGCGCTGCTGCGCTTTAAAAAACCGGACTCGGCGTTCTGGATTCAGGATTATCATTTCCTGGCCTTGGGTGCGGAATTGCGCGATCTCGGCGTCACCCAGCCGATCGGGTTCTTCCTGCATACGCCATGGCCGGCGCGCACCGTTATCGGCGGGGTGCCTCATCATCGCGAACTGATCGAAGCGATGCTGGCCTATGATCTGATCGGCTTCCAGACCCAGGACGATTGCGAGAATTTTCTTGACTATCTCTCAGCGGATCTTGGCCTAGAGATCGAAAATGGCGTGGTGACGTCGCGTTACGGCAAATCGCAGCTCAGGGTATTTCCGATCGGCATCGACCCGGAGAAATTCGCCCAGCAGGCCGCCAAGTCTGTATCCCATCCCGATGTTTCGCGATTACGGCGTAGTCTGCATGGCGAGAAGCTGGCGATCGGTGTCGATCGGCTGGATTATTCCAAGGGGCTGATCAACCGCATCAACGCATTTGACCGGATGTGGACCTTGCAGCCGGCGCTCGAGCGCACCGTATCGCTGCTGCAGATTGCGACGCCCTCGCGGGGCACGATCGAGGCCTATGGCAATCTGCAAAACGAACTCGCCAAGCTGGTGAGCGATGTCAACGGCCGTCACGGTGAAGTAGACTGGACCCCGATCCGCTATCTCAACAAGGGCTTTAGCCAGACCGTGCTGGCGGGCCTTTATCGCACCGCGCAGGTCGGGGTGGTGACGCCGCTGCATGACGGGATGAATCTCGTCGCCAAGGAATATGTCGCGGCGCAAAACCCTGCCGATCCCGGCGTATTGGTGCTGTCGAAATTCGCTGGCGCGGCGAATGAACTCGACACCGCGCTACTGGTGAACCCCCACGATATCGACGGCATGGCGCGGACCATCGCGACCGCGGTCTCGATGCCGTTGACCGAGCGGCGCATGCGCTGGGAAGCGATGATGGCGAAACTTCGCGCCAGCACGATCCAGCAGTGGTTCGCCGATTTCGTTGACGCGCTGCAACAGACCCATATCGACAAGGGCCAGATCGACAAGGATGCGACGGAGCCTGTAGTCACCGAGCCGCCGACATTGTGGCCGCTTCGCTCGGTCAATTCCGGCTCGCGGTATCATTAGCCCGGACCGGTTTAATACGAACTAATAGCAATACGACGCACCATCGAGAACGGCGCAGCGCGTCTTGTTCGGTGCATTCGGATTATCCAGCGGCACCACGCCTTTGCCCTGGCCGACGAACACGCCCTGTCCCACGACGACCGACGATTTGTTGCCGATGATGACGCTCGGATGTGGCGACAGACTCGACCGTGTGCCGTCGGGCCAGATGATCGCATCGCCTGACAGCAAGCCCCGGCGGCCATCGTCGCAACTCACGACGGGACCGTCGTGGGTGTAAGCCTGCGCCATCGCCGGCCCGATGCTGCCCACGCCGATCGCCGCCATGCCAATCGAGAACACCAGCGCCCGATCGATGGTCATGCCGCCCTCCGAAATTGCCTTGTCATCATGGTCAATCGTCGCCCGTAACCGGTTTTCGGTTCAAGGCTTTTGAACGGGACAGCCCGGCATCGGCGGAAATGTTAGATTATCGATATTATTCAATAGGTTGGGGAAATTGCCGCCATCGCAGCTGCAGTCACTTGCAAAAGTCCTCATGCCCCTTCAAGACAGGGCATCCAAAGACAGGGCATCAGGAGAGATGGCCGAGTGGCTTAAGGCGCACGCTTGGAAAGCGTGTGTGCGGGAAACCGTACCGTGGGTTCGAATCCCACTCTCTCCGCCAGTACACTGTGTGTCCGGCCCGGACACACAGGTAACACCACGTACCTAAGACATGGGTGACAACCGCGTGCCGAACGGGTTGTCGAGGGGTTGCAAGAGATTGAGGCTGTGAAGGCCGAGATCGTCGCATGGGAGGAAGTTTCCCGCTCCACCGACTTCGCGTCGTGAGCGGCCGCTCCCTATCACTAGGTGCGAGGCCATGAGCATGATGGAGCCCAGGAGGGTTTTTGGCCGTGGCCTCGGCTGCCGTTAAGTCTGAACGACGCCCGTCACGTGCCAAACATGCTTCCATAGGCACCGCGACTTCTGACACCGCTCCGCTGATGGTCGACCCGCCGGTTCCGAGGTAGTGTAGTCAGATGCGACGAACAATTTGGACCTGGGCCGGTGTGGCCCTGGCCCTGCTCGGTCCGGGTGCTGTCGCCTGGTTGTGGCAGCCGGCAAGTGGGCCGGTCACTCTGCGGGCCAGCGCGCCTGGGCTCGGCATGTTCTGCATGCTTCTCGCTGGCGTGGCGTCGATCGCGATGATCGGCGAGCGGCTGAGCCTGAACCAAATCGGGTTTGAACGAACGTCATGGCGTTCTGCTCCATCAGCAATCATTCTCGCGCTGTTCTTCGTGTTCATCTTTGGCCCGATCGTTTACGCGGTGCTGGCTCATTTCGCGCTCGGCTCGTTCGACACCGGCAGACGATCCCTCGCAGGGCTTCCCCGCTGGTATCTCGGGCTGACGATCATCATAGTCGCAGCCGGCGAAGAGTGGCTCTACCGCGGATATGCGATCGAACGTTTGGAAGAGCTGACCGGCAACACTTATGCCGCGGGGAGTATCTCGTTGCTGATATTCGGGATCGCGCATCTGCCGCTGTGGGGGCTCGGCGTCGCGTTGAGCACGCTCGCCTCGGGAGCGATATTCACCGTGCTGTACATCTGGCGAAGGGACATCGTCGCACTGGCGGCCGCCCACGTGCTGGTTGACCTCTATGGGTTGATTGTCGTGCCGATCGGCGGACCGGCATCATAGGGCTATAGCGTAGATATAGTGCTCATCATCGTCGGTCGCGGCCCGCCAAACCGCCGATTGTCCGGCCCGGACACATAGGTAACACCGCGTACCCAAGACATGGGTGACAACCGCCTACCGTCTCGCGGTTGCCGTCGAAATCCGCAGCCTCTCATCTCAAGCCGCCAAGGTCCGAAGGAGGTCGCGCGCGGCTCTTGCGGATCAATTTCAAAGCCATCTATGATGGAACTTCATTTCTAAGTAGCTGGCGATGAAATTTACAATCGATGCGATAGCCGCCATACTTTGCATCGTCTTGGCATCTTCAACGTCTAGCGCTCGTGGTCCCTACGGGTCCATTAATATCGGCAATTGGCAGGGCGGTGCCTATACGGACGATGAGACCGGCTCGTTTACGCATTGCGCGGCAGGGGCCACTTACCAAAGCGGCATCTATTTCGCTGTTTCGGTCGGGGAGAATTTGAGCTGGAGGCTGGGATTCGCTCACGAGAATTGGCAATTGACCCCCGGTCAGGCCTTTGCACTCGCTCTCACGTTCGACGGTCAACCAGCCATTAATGTGCAGGGGGTGCCTATCAGTTCACATCTTGTGAACGTTGAGATGCCGGCAAATTCCTCGCTTATTGCCCAGTTCCGAAAAGCGAAGGTCATGACGGTCTTTGCGCAAGGACAGCTATTCCAATTTACCCTGACCCAGACGGCGCAACTGCTGCCCTCGCTGGCCAATTGCGTGATTAGCGTCAAGAAAAATGGGGTCGCCAATGCCGGCGAGTTCGCGGTTGCCCCAGTTGCGAAGCCGGTAGTTGCCACCGCGCCAGCACAATCAAAGCCTGCCAAGACTGTCACCAAAACCGGCACTGGCTTCGTCATTAGCAATAACGGGCACATCGTAACGAATCAGCATGTCGTCGATGGGTGTGTTGGCGATATCCAAGGCAATTTGAGCGGCGAAGCCCCGGTCAAGCTGCGTCTCGTTTCAAGCGATGAGACAAACGATCTTGCTTTGCTTCAGGCACCGAGCCCGCTCAAAGAGGTTGCTACCATTCGAGATAAGGCAATCCATCCAGGCGACAGCGTTGTGGCGATTGGCTATCCATTCCACGGATTACTCACATCTGACTTCACGGTAACCACGGGAATCGTAAGCTCACTGAGCGGCATCTTGAACGATACGCGCTATTTGCAAATCAGCGCGGCGGTTCAACCGGGTAACAGCGGCGGCCCGCTGCTGGACGCCGGTGGCGAAGTTGTCGGAATGGTTGCCGCAAAGTTGAACGCGTTGAAGTTTGCCAAAGCGACGGGCAACATCCCCGAGAATATCAATTTCGCCATCAAAACGGGCACGCTGAGGGACTTTCTGGATAACAGCGTGGTGCCGTATCAAACCGCCGATACCAAAAATGAACTGAAAACGTCGGATATAGCTCGAAATGCACGGGCATTTACTCTGTTGATTTCCTGCACTGCGACAGAAGCCACCGCGAGCGCGAAAAAATCAGATGATTAGCCCAGTGCCGCCGCTCGCTTTCAGCGGGTCGCGCCGCCCCTTCTTGTGAAGGCTAGGCCTCTATCAGATAGAGTTATTTCTTCATGCGGCTTTCGCGTTCCGCAATGAGCTTGTTAAGCTCGTCTGTTTGTTGAGCGATGCGGTCCGCAGTATTCTCCTCATTTTGACTGCCGGATGCTCCTGCCGCTTGCTCGACAAGCTGTCGCAGGTTGTCTCTGAGGACCGCGATGCGATCGTCGAGTTCCGCGAGCGATAGTGTACTATTCATCGTTGTTCTCCCTTGCCCACACGTTGTCTGTCGAACCTGACTCAAGGGTCAGCCGGTTTCTATGAATAGCCCGTTTGAGGCGTTCGGCCTAGGGCTTCTCCAGGTGATATCGGTTTGAACCAAACGCCACGAACGGCGCGGAGAAGGGTTGGTCTCGGGTTCTCTTCCTTCCGCCAAGGCTCGGCGGCGCGGGCGGCGGTTAAGCGGCAGCGACTCGATCCGCCGGTGACAACAGCGTCCTGATTTCCGCCACCGGCCGCGGCCGGCTGAACAGGAAGCCCTGCATTTCCGTGCAGCCGAGATCGCAAAGCATTTGCTTTTGCTGCTCCGTCTCGACGCCCTCGGCGGTCGTCGTCATATTTTGCGCGTTGGCGATGTTGATGACGGCCTGCACGATCGACGATGAACCTGTGGTCTCGGCGATATCGTCAACGAAACAGCGATCGATCTTGATCTTGTCGAATGGGAATCGCCGCAGATAGCTCAACGAGGAATACCCCGTGCCGAAATCATCGAGCGCGATGCGCACGCCGATGGCACGAAGCTGCTGCAACATGGTCAGCGCCGCGTCATCATCGCGGATAAGCACCGCTTCGGTAATTTCGAGCTCGAGCCTGTTGGCCGCCAGACCGGTCGTCGACAACACATCGGCTACCTTCAACGCGAAGGTGTGGCTCTTGAACTGGACCGGTGACACATTGACCGCGACCTTGACGTTCGGCGGCCAGTCCTTTGCCTCCGCACAGGCTGTGGCGAGCACCCATTCGCCTATCTCACAGATCAGGCCCGTCTCTTCCGCGACCGGGATAAACTCGGCCGGAGATATCATTCCTCGGACGGGATGGCGCCAGCGCAACAGGGCCTCGCAGCCGACAACCTCGCCGCTTCGCAAATCGACGACAGGCTGGTAGTGCAACTCGAATGCGCCATCGACGATGGCCTGACGGATATCCAGTTCCAGCGTGCGGCGTGCTTTGACGCGGGCATCCATTTCCGGCTCGAAGAAGCGGTAGGTTCGGCGCCCGTCGGCTTTGGCGCCATACATGGCCAGGTCCGCACTTTTCAGCAGCTGATCGAGGTCGGTGCCATCATGGGGAGCCAACGCAATACCAATGCTGGCGTCGGTTGCGACATGATGCCCAAGACATTCACAGGGCTCGCAGATGGCTTCGTAGATTCGCCGGACGAGTTCCATGACGTCGCTCGGCTGCGAGATGCCGGTCTGAACGATTGCAAATTCGTCGCCTCCCAGCCGGGCAACGAAATCCGTCTCCCTGACGCAGTTTCGCAAACGCGACGCCACGGCTTTAAGGAGCTCATCACCGACGGGATGGCCGAGCGAATCGTTGACGCTCTTGAATTCGTCGATATCGATGTAGAGTATGGCAAGTTGCTCGCCCCGCCTGGTTCTCTCGAGCTCGCGCTCAAGCTGCTCGCGAAACAGCACGCGGTTCGGCAAATCGGTCAGCGCGTCGTAGTGAGCAAGATGCGCAATTTTCTTCTCGGCGCGGCGGCGCTCCGTGATGTCCTCCTGCGTGGCTACCCATCCACCGCCTTTCAGCGGCTGATTCACGATCTCGACCCAGCGGCCGTCGTAGGTTTCGATGATGCTATGGGTCGCTTTGTTCGCTGCCACGTTGCGCAGGACATTGGAGCAAAATTCGTCAACATCGCCCTTGAACGAACCGGTTGCCTTTCGATAAGCAATAAGGTCACGGAAATGGCAGCCAGGTTTTGCCACATCCGGGGACAAATTATACATGTCCAGATAACGCTGGTTGCGTAAAACGATCCGCGCGTCCGAATCGTACAACAACAGGCCCTGCGTCATGTTGTTGATGGCGGTGTCGAGGCGCTCTTTTTCGAGGGCAAGCCTTCGCTCGGAATTCTGATGTTGCTTCGACAGCTTTCGAACGATGAGAAACAGAGTGAGGGCGATCACAAGCGCCGACAGGCCGGCCGCAGCGATCAAGAACCGTGTTTGCTCCTGCCAATCGGCCAGCGCCGTCGAGACCTTTATCGTCGCGATGACGGAAAGAGGAAAATCGGTTAGGGCACGCGTTGACGCCAACCTGTCTTCACCATCGACGGGACTGAGCACCCGTACGGTTCCGTGGTCTGCGTTCGTCAGAATCCGCTGGACTGGAGCTGCGCTGAAATTCTGCCCGATCATCGGTTCGATATGGGGATAGCGCGCCAGCATCGTTCCATCGCGATGCAACATCGAAATCGCAGCCCCTTCCCCAAGCGCCACGGACTCGAAGAACTTCTCGAAGTTGGCTGGCGATATGCCTCTCGAAACGACACCTAAAAACTGGCCGTTCGGTCCGGCAACTTTGCGCGCGATGACGGTGGTCCACTGCCCCGTGAAACGACTGCGGACTGGCGCGATTGCAAGGGCAGGCGACCGATCGGATTTCAATTCCCGGAAGTAGGCGCGATCGGCAACATTGATGGCGGGAACCGGCCAGGCCAGAGAGGAGTTAATAAGTTGTCCATCTACATCGTAAACATTTATCCCGGCGACATCGGGCGCCCCACTGATGAACGTTTGCAGGGCGATGTGTGCGTCCTCACCTGACATTTGGCTTTTGAACGCTTCAGGGGTGTCTACTCCCGTTGACAGCATTCGTCGGGTCAGATCTTTCTCGACGGCCTCGAAATCGCTGAGTTCTCGACCAAAATGACGGGCCAGCAACAGAACGGTATTTTCAAGTTCGCGCCCGCTGTTCATCAGGGCACGCTGCCGGAAGCTGACAATCGTAAAGGCGGTGCCGATGGTGATGGCCGCGATCAGCAAAATCCCGCCAACGATCAGCCAATTTAGCGGATTTCGCTGGCCGGCCGTTGCATGATCGCTAGAGCGGTTGTCTACCGCTTCGGAGATGTTATCGCGCATTGCCCCCCTCCTGGGACAGCAACGATACAAGGCTTGAATGGATGAACCCTTTGGAATTTGGGTTAGCGGAACTTTAATTGCGGCAGCGCCGGAATCATGACCGGGCAACAGGCGCGCATAAAACATCTTGGCTACCAAAGTCGGCTTTAAGCCGCTTGTCGGTGCCCTTGAGCCTCCGTTCCGATTGAATCGGAACGGAGGCTCAAGTTTTTATATTGGCGCGTTTTCTTCACGCGAACCGGTATCCACTTCGCTGGAAAACGCTCCAGGACTTGCTTGCCACCGCGGGCGAGATGATCGAATAGAAGGTTGCCGCGGTGCATGAGTCGGGATCTGGCGCTGAATCGACGCGCCATCCCGCATATGTTCGCTGACGGCGCTCCATCCAGAAATCAATTGAAATGAACGTTTGAATGACTGCGCCGAACCGCCGCCAGCAGCTTTTCCTTGAAGGACCGATCGGCACGGCATTGGGCCGGCTTGCCATCCCGATCATGCTCGGAAACGTTCTGCAGACCGGGTACCAATTGACGGATGCATTCTGGGTGGGACGATTGGGGGCGACGGCGGTCGCGGCGGTATCGATCAGCTTTCCGGTTACGTTTCTGGTGATCGCGCTGGGGGCGGGGCTCGCGATAGCTGGCGCGACATTGACCGCTCAATATATGGGCGCCGGACGTCAGGACATGGTCAATCACGTCGCTGCGCAGACGATGATGATGGTTGCCGTCACCTCCGTCGTCATGGGCGCGGCAGGTTATGTGGTGGCGCCTTATTTGCTCGAATTGCTCGGCGTCGCGTCCGATGTCTATGCCGGCGCGCTCGGCTTTATGCGCGTCTCCTTTATCGGCATCATATTCGTCTTCCTCTACGGCATGTTCCAGGCGTTGATGCGCGGCGTCGGCGAAACCAGAACGCCGCTCATGATCGTGCTCGGAACGGTGATCCTGAATTTTCTGCTCGATCCGATGTTCATCTTCGGTTGGGGGCCGCTGCCGCCGCTCGGCGTGATGGGCGCCGCGCTCGCGACGCTCGTGACACAGGGGCTGGCGGCGCTGCTCGGCCTCGTCATCTTCCTGCGCGGCCGTCACGGGATCCGGCTCTCATTAAGCGATTTTCGGCCTGATCTACAGTACATCAAGCGCGCCTTCTTTTTGGGATTGCCGGGATCGATCGAACTTTCGACGCGCGGACTGGGGCCGATGCTGTTGTCGTTCCTGGTGGCGGGTTTCGGGACAGTCACCCTGGCTGCCTATGGCGTCGGATCGAATATCCTGCAATTCGTCACCATTCCGGCGATGGGCCTGTCGATGGCCGTTTCGACGCTGGTCAGTCAGAACATCGGCGCGGGAAATATCCAGCGCGCGGCGCGGGTGACCGCGTTGGGCACGGCTTCCGGGTTCATCATCCTCACCGTGACCGGCATCGTCGCTTATTTGATCGCGCCGGCGCTGGTGGCGTTTTTCGTGCCGACCGACCCGGATGTGATCGCTCAAGGTGCGCGCTTCATCCGCATCATGTGCCTGGCATGGGGAGGGATCGGCGTGCAGCTTTGCATCGTGTCCGCCTTCCGCGCCTCCGGCAACATGCTGATCACCATGGTGATCGCGCTTGTCTCCCAGTTCATGATCCAGTTTCCGCTGGCCTATATCCTGTCGAAGCACACTGGCCTGCAGGCTGCCGGCCTGTGGTGGTCGTTTCCGATCAGCAACGTGGCGGCCGCCATCGTGTCGGTGTGCTGGTTTGCGCAGGGCGGATGGAAAAAGACGCGCCTCACCGACGAAGGCAAACAGGCCGTCAAGGTGACCGAAGAGACAATTGTCGAAGACGGAATTCGCTGAAGGCGTTGTTATCCCGCCGCCACGTATCAACCCTCCGCCTTCTTCACCAGCGCGATCAGTTCGTCGCCGTAATGTTCAAGCTTCTTGTCGCCGATGCCGGCGATGCCACGGAGTTGCGCGAGCGTTGTCGGGCGCGACGTCGCGATGCCGTCGATCGTGGCATCGTGCAACACGACATAGGCCGGGACGCCGCGCTTGCGAGCCACCTCGGAACGCCACGCCCTGAGAATACCAAGCAGATTTGGATTGGCGGTATCACCAGAGCCGGCGGCGACGGGAGCAAGATCGCCGCGCCTCGATTTGACCCGGCTGGCGCGATGGCGGGAACCGGCGGTCTCCTCGCGCAGCATCACCTCGGTTTCGCCTTTCAGGACACCGCGCGCGGATTCCGTCAGCTTCAACGCGCCAAAGGCTTCGCTGTCTGCCTGAAGATGGCCCATGGCCACCAACTGGCGCATGGCGGCGCGCCACTGCTTTTCGTTGAGATCGCGACCTATTCCAAACACGGATAGCTTGTCATGCCCGAACTGCTTGACGCGTTCTGTCATGCGGCCGATCAGGACATCGATCAGGTGCATGGCGCCGAAGCGCTGTCCGGTGCGATAGGCGCAGGATAACAGCTTCTGGGCGATGACTTTGCCATCGCGAACGACCGGCGGCGACAGGCAGTTGTCGCAATTGCCGCATTTGGCGTCCACAGGTGTTTCGCCAAAATATCCGAGTAGGCGGGTGCGGCGGCAGTTCGCGGTTTCGGCCAAACCAACCAGCGCGTCGAGCTTGCCGATCGACACGCGCTTGAATGCATCCGCGCCCGAGGATTCATCGATCATGCGGCGCTGCTGCACGATGTCAGACAGGCCATACGCCATCCAGGCGCTGGACGGCTTGCCGTCGCGCCCCGCGCGCCCGGTCTCCTGATAATAGGCCTCGATACTTTTCGGCAGGTCGAGATGCGCCACGAAGCGCACGTCGGGCTTGTCGATGCCCATGCCGAACGCGACGGTAGCAACGATCACCACGCCATCCTCGTTGATGAAACGATCCTGATTGCGGGCGCGCACGGTTGCGTCCAGGCCTGCATGATAGGGCAACGCCTCTACGCCGGCCTTGGTCAGCGCGGCCGCGGTGTCTTCGACCTTGGCGCGCGATAGGCAGTAGACGATGCCGGCGTCGCCAGCATGGCGCTCGCTGATGAAGGCCTTGAGCTGGGTTTGCGCGTTTTGCTTGTCGACGATTTCATATCTGATATTCGGGCGATCGAAACTCGCGACAAAGCTCGGCGCGCCGGCAAGCCCGAGCCGATCGACGATCTCCCGGCGGGTGAGATCATCGGCCGTGGCGGTCAGCGCGATGCGTGGCACGTCGGGAAAACGCTCTGATATCACCGACAGGCCGATATATTCCGGGCGGAAGTCATGTCCCCATTGCGACACGCAATGCGCCTCGTCTATCGCAAACAAGGCGATCTGCGCCCGGCCAAGCAGAGCGAGGCAGCGCGGGGTCAATAGCCGTTCCGGTGCGACGTAGAGCAGATCGAGATCCCCAGTGAGGAGCCGCTGTTCGACCGCGGAGGCTTCCTCGAAAGACAGCGTGGAATTCAGGACCGCGGCCTTGACGCCGGCTTCAAGCAGGCCCGCGACCTGGTCGCGCATCAGCGCGATCAGCGGCGAGACAACGATGCCGCAGCCTTTGCGCAATAGCGACGGCAGTTGATAGCACAGCGACTTGCCGCCGCCGGTTGGCATCAGCACCAGGCAATTGCCGCCGTCCGTGACATGCCTGACGATCTCTTCCTGCGCGCCGCGAAAGGCAGGCAGGCCGAACACGGAATTCAGGACGGAAAGTGCGTCGCGGCCTATGTCGGACTCGTGATGACGGGCTGAGGCGATGGCGGGACTGGGCATTGCGGATTCGGTCGTCCTATTCAAAGCTCGCCATGGCCAGCCTTTGGCTTTGATGCCTCGGATAATGGAATCTCGGGGGAGGCTGGTCAACGATCGCGACAGGTCTATTCCTGATTCGCGCAGTTACCCATATTCGCTTCCCAACCGGCCTCGGGCAAATATTCATAAGAAGCGACCGGGGCTTGGCCTTTACCTGTGTGAGCAGGTTCCGTTACGATGGCCTTGCGGAGAAGGTTCGATTCCAATTCCTCTCTCTGTCTCTGTAAATGGCCTCTACCCCGTTTTCTCCGCCTGGCAAGGACCGCCTGAGCGCCAGGATGTGAATCGCATGGATTCGATGCCGACCTCGTTGCGCACGCCGGTCTTCAGCGCCGCGACGGCGCGCAACGACATTGTCGCCGGCCTGGTTTCGTCGACCGTCGCCATCCCGCTCGCGATGGCGTTCGGCATGTTTGCCTTCGTGACATTGGGCGACGAATACTTCGCCCATGGCGCGATGGCGGGGCTGATCTCGGCGGTGATCGCGGGCCTCGTATGCGTGTTGCTCGGCGACCGCTCGACGCGCGTTTATGCCCCGCGCATCACCACGACGTTCTTTCTCGGTCTGCTGCTGTATTCCTTGCTGCATCGGGACACCACGGCAAACGGCGCACCCGAGGTCCCCGCCGCGCTATTGGTATTTTTCGCCATTATTCTGCTCGGCGGTCTGTTTCAGGCGCTGTTCGGATGGATGCGGCTCGGCACGCTGATCAAGTTCGCGCCGCATCCGGTGATGGCCGGCTTCCAGAACATGGCCGCGGTACTGTTGTTTTTGGTGCAGCTCGGCAACATCCTGGGCTACGAGCATAACATTCGTTTCACCCGCGTTTTCGGAGCAATAAATGAGGCGCGGCCGTTGAGCGTGCTGGTTGCCGCACTGACCTTTGTGGCGATGTGGAACGCCCGCCGGATCACGACGAAGGTTCCCCCGGTCCTGGTTGGCCTCGGCTGCGGCATCGTTGCTTACTATGCAATGGTTGTTTCGGGCTTCGGCGATATGCTGGGTCCGATTATCGGCCCGCCGACGGCGAGTGCTGCGATGCGCACCGCGGTGGTCGACTTTTCCGGGTTGGCCATGGCCGAGCCGCTGGAGCGTTCGGCGTCAGTGATCCTGTCGAGCGCGCTCGCCCTTGCCATCATCGCTTCGATCGATGCGCTTCTATGCGCCAAGCTCGCCAGCCAGCCGGGCGAACTCCGTGCCGGCGACGATAGCCTCTTGATCCGTCTCGGAATATCTAATGCGGTCTCGGCGAGCTTTGGCGGTATCACCAACGGCATCAACATCGGGCCCAGCCTGACCAACCGCGCCTTTGGCGGGCGCAGCCCGCTTTCAGTGATCGTGAATGCGCTCGCGCTGCTCGCGGCGGCAACGCTGCTGTTTCCTATTCTGGCCTATATGCCCCGTGCGGTGTTGTCGGCGGTGATCATGGTGATCGCCATCCAGCATATCGATCCCTGGACCAAGCAATTTGCCGCGCGTTTGGTCAGGCCCGGCACGCCGCAACGCGGCGCCATCGCGCTAGATCTTGGCGTTTCGGTGTTCGTATCGCTGCTGTCGATTGCGATCAACGTCGTGCTCGCGGTGTTCATTGGTATCGTGCTTGCGGTACTGCTCTTCGCGGTCCGGATGAGCCGCTCCAATGTTCGCAGACTGTATCGATGCGACGCGGTGCGTTCGCGGCGGTACCGCGATCCGGCCGAGATGGAGATGCTGCATGTGCAGGGCGCGTCGGTGCTTGTCATCGAGCTGCAAGGCGCGCTGTTCTTCGGCAGTGCCGAACGGCTGGCGCAGATCGTCGATAGCGAAACCGCCAGGGGAACGACCGCCTTGTTGCTTGAATTGCGGCGCGTCACCGAAATCGATTCGACGGGCGCCCGCATCCTCGGCGATATTGATGCTGCACTGGGCGCGCGGGGCGTCAAGCTCGCGCTCGTTGTGTCAGGCCGCACCGAGACGGCTGCGCGCCTCGCCGATATTTTCCAGGCGCGCGATCGTTTTTTCCCGGACATCGATCGGGCGATAGAATGGGCCGAGGATGACCTGCTCCGAAACGCCGAAACCGGGTCTTCTTTGGAATTGTCGCTCGATCGCGTCCCGCTGTTGCGCGACTTCACCGCCGACCAGATCGAACGGCTGCGCACCTGGCTGGAGCCGGTAGCCTGGCCGGCCGGACATGTCATCTTTCGACACGGCGATCCCGGCTCATGCCTCTATATCGTCATCAGAGGCCGTGCCAGTGTCCATCTTCGCCACGATGACGAGGGCATTCGGCTCGTGACGTTTGCGGCCGGCGCCATTTTTGGGGAGCTTGCGCTTCTCGACCGCGGGCCGCGCTCGGCCACCATCACGGTTGACGAAGACCTCGCGGGTTTCGGCCTCAGCGAGGCGTCGTTTGCCTCGCTGTGCCAACAGCAGCCGGATATTGCGATCAAGCTTTTGTCTGCTCTGGGACGTGAATTGAGCGTGCGGATTCGCTACGCCAACATGACGATCCAGCAATTGGAGACCTGAGCGCTTAGGCGCCCGCCGACCGCAAAGCGTCGGCAACGCTCAAGTTCAGAATATTCCGGCGAGATGCCGCATCCAGAGCATGGCGCAAAAATGATGGTGAGCACCCGTAGGGGCTGGGCACATCAGCCACGTCATGGCTATAGAAAATGAGCCAGCCATTCGTGTCGACGGCTTCGTCGAACGCACGATCGATTCCATCACGGTCGATGTCCTGTTCGATCAAGGGGACAGAACGCAGGTATTGCAGATCCACGACGCCGCTATTGACGCCGGGAAGAATGCCGCGGGACGAATGGAAGGCTTTCCCGAGCTGCCCCTTGTGCGACACGGATCCCAAGCCATAGGGATATGCGAAATTATCGATCTTGATCGACGGGTCCAGCGATAACAAGTAACGGCGATTCTTTGCTATCTCGGCAGCCATCGCTGCCGAATTGAGATTCCTCGTGTTCGCGTGCGAGAATGTATGGCAGGCAATTTCATGACCTCGGCGGTGAAGGCCGACGATGTCCTCGGCGCTGACTGCGGTCCAATGGCCGGACCATGTATCGACGAGGCCGCCAGACACGTAGAAGGTTCCCCGTGCATTGTACGCCTCAAGCATCGCGGCGCCGACGGTGACCGCGCTTATGGGAGCGTCGTCGAAGGTGAAACTGACCATCGGGCTGCTGTTGCGCAGCTTGAACGGCGCGGTGCGCAGATGCCTTGCCATCCGGTTGCTGACGCGCGCCTTTAAGGAAGACCACACCGGGTGCATGATTTCTATACTTTCGGAGTCAAACAATGGCGTCGCACTGGAAGTTCCTCGGCCTTCCCGGCAGATAATGATCACTGAACCATCTGCCGGTCGCTCCGCGCAAGCGGCGTTCAACATTATCCATAACGCCGAACTTTATCTGCGATGAGCGCTGTCGGCCGTCGCTCTCGCACGGTCGGAGAGATATTCGAGCCAGTTCTTGAAGATAGCCGATGCCGCGGCGCCGGCCGCGATATCCGGGCGAAGTGTGAGGTTTGGAAGCTCGACACTGAGTGGAAGCTTGCGTTCGATGCTCGCCCGCTTCTGAAAGCTTGTTAGCTTGTTCTCGGTTTCGACGTCGAAATAGCCTTTAGGGAAGGCCGGATAGGTATCCCGCTGACCCCCGATAAACCGGGTGATGTCGCGCAAATATTCCCGCTGCAGCGACAAGGCCTCGTATTCCGGATGCCCCTGAAAGAAGATGAAACGGCTGCGCAGTTGCTTGGCGAAGATATCGACGCCAGCTTCCGGCGATTCGGTCAGTACCCGGTATCCCCTCGCAACCAGGTCGCTCTTACGCAGCGCATTGAGGCGCGAGTGCGGGATCTTGAGCGGCGATGCGATTTCCTGCGTTAGCCAATCGTCGGTCACTCTAAAGCAATCGAAGATACCCGAACATTTTGCGTCGAGCCGTTGCCGCTCGATGCCGTCGAGATGCAAGACCGCGGCATGGGCGGCGAGACACGACCATATCGTCGAACGCGTGTTGGTTTCCGCCCAGTCGATGATCGCCGTGAGGTCTTGCCAGAACGGCTCTTCGGGAAGGGTCGCAGCGTTCGGCTCGGCGCCTGTCACGATCAGCCCATCGATTTTCAGGCGGCCAAGATCGGCGATGTCGGTGTATCGTCCGTCGATCTGCAGCTTGGCGGCCGGCGATCGCTTCACGGATGGCAGCGAGAAGCAATGGAGATGGATACGATTGTTTCCAGCGGCAGCCTTCAGAAGACGTGTGAACTGACGCTCCGTCGCCTGCAGCGCGGTATCAGGCATATTGTTGATGAGGCCGATCGTGAGTACCGCATCGGCCGTCTGTTGACGGCTGTCGCGTTCATCGGCGTCGCGCAGCTGCGCGGGCGCCAAAGCGGGACTGACGATCAGCCGATGTTTGTCGAACAGGACAGTCATGCCAGGCCCGGCCGATCTATTCCGCCGCCTCAAGCCGCTGATATCGCGGGCATGCCTGCGAGAGGGCTTGGTCGATATCTTCGATAATGTCGGCGGAATGTTCGATCCCGATCGAAAGCCGGATCGTTTCCGGCAGAACGCCGGCCATGCGCTGCTGTTCGGGGGTCATCTGACGGTGGGTGGTCGATGCCGGGTGGCAGGCAAGCGATTTCGCGTCGCCGATATTGACCAGCCGCGTGATCAGCTTCAGCGAGTCATAGAAGGCCTTGCCGGCTTCGAGATCGCCTTTTATGCCGAACGTAAACAGCGAAGAAGCATGACCATTCAGGTATTTCTGAACCAGCTCGTAATAGGGGCTGTCGGAAAAACCGGCATAGTTGACCCAGGCGACGCGCGGATCGCTGCGCAGGAAGTCCGCGACCTTGCGTGCGTTCTCGACGTGCCGTTCGATGCGCAACGCCACCGTTTCGATTCCCTGTAGCAGAAGGAATGCGTTGAACGGCGAAAGAACGGAGCCCATGGTGCGCTGATAGACGCTACGCGCCCGCTGAATATACGCGCTGGCGCCGAATTGTTTGGTGTAGACGAGACCATGATAGGACTCATCGGGTTCGTTGAAGGTGGGAAAGCGGCGAGCGTGTTCCGTCCATGGAAAACGGCCGCTGTCCACGATCGCGCCGCCGAGCGTGGTGCCGTGGCCACCGAGAAACTTCGTCAGCGAATGGACGGCGATATCGGCGCCGTAATCGAAAGGCTTGAGCAGAATCGGGGTTGCTACCGTGTTGTCGACGACCAGCGGCACGCCATGACGATGCGCGACCTTCGCCAGTGCTTCGATATCGCAAACATTGCCGGCGGGGTTGCCAATGGTCTCGGAAAAAACAGCCTTGGTGTTTTCGTCGATCAGCTTCTCGATGTCATCCGCGCGATCGCTGTCGGCAAAGCGGGTGGTGATGCCCTGGCGCGGCAACACATGCGAGAGCAGGGTGTGCGTTGTGCCGTATAATTGAGGGACGGAGACGATGTTGCCGCCGGTGTCGGCCAGATTGACCAGGGCGAAATGCAGGGCGGCCTGTCCGGTCGCGACCGCGAGCGCTCCGACGCCGCCTTCGAGTTCGGCAACGCGCTTTTCCAGAACGGCGGTGGTTGGATTCGCAATCCTGCTGTAGCGATAGCCTTCCGCTTCGAGATTGAAGAGAGCGGCGCCGTGATCGGCGCTATCGAAGGCGTAGGCGACGGTCTGGTAGATCGGAACGGCGACGGATTTGGTTGCTGGATCGGGGTCGTAGCCGGCGTGAATAGCAATGGTTTCGTTACGCATGATCCACCTCGCGTTCGCGACACGCATTTCATGATGCGTTTTCTTCGCCCCGTGTCGTTTCTAGAAGGGCGCCGTCAAGCGAGCAATAATTCGCGCAAAGATTGATGAAATAACCCTAATGGACCGCCACCAATTGATTAAAATTTGAATCAATTAATCATCAACGCGTAGCGCGATGTCTGACGTTTTCGGTTCTGAATTTTCATCAAACTGCTGACTACGGAGCCGCACTCATTCGGTGTGCCGGTCAGCCGAGCGCGCGCCTGACCTGCTCTCCGATCTGGCGCAGGACCAGCCGCCCTTGCGGAAGAATCGCGCCCATGGCGTGAAAATTATGGATCATGCCGTCGTGACAGACATGGTCGACCTCGATGCCCGCCGCCATGAGTTTTCTTGCGTAGGCATTGCCTTCGTCGCGCATCGGATCAAATTCGGCGGTATGGATGATGGCGGCTGGAAGCCCGGCCAGATCAGTTGCCCGAAGCGGTGAAATCTTGGGATCGGCAGGGTTTGCTCCGTCAGGCAGATAGTCGGCGAGGTCTGCTGCGATCATGGCGCTGTCGATGAGATAATTTTCCGAGAATGCGTCACGCGACGGTGATGTTTCTTCGAAATCGAGCACGGGACATATCAGGCATTGCAGAAGAATCGGAGGTCCGGCATTTCGCGTCGCGTCCTGGCAAACCACGGCGCCGAGCGTTGCTCCGGCGGAGTCGCCTCCGACGACGAGTCTTGCCGGATCGATGCCAAGCGACGAGGCATGGGTAGACACCCACCTGGTCGCCGCGATCGCATCCTCGACGGCGGCTGGAAATTTGTGTTCGGGCGCGAGGCGGTAATCAACGGAAACAAGGCGACATCCCGTCGTGTGTGCGAGCGCCGCGCAGATGCGGTCATGCGTGTCGACGCTGCCGGCAACCATGCCGCCGCCATGGAAGAACACGAAACCCGGCAAACGTTCGAGGTCGTCCTTTGATAAGTCGTCCATTGAAGGTGCATACAGACGATAAGAAATATCACCCGCCGGGCCCGGCAACACGCCGTCGACGCCATCAGATGTAGGCACATCGGCACGCGCGAACTGCATGAGTTTCGCCAGCGCCTGGCGGCGCTCGTTCGGCGCCGGCCGCAATCGATCGCCCGGCGAGGCCGCCGCCATCATGGCGAGAAAACGTTTTGCCAAGGGATCGAGGGGCATATCGGCTCCGATACGGAAAATCACCCCGTCACTATGGTCTGTCAATCCTGAATCCATCGCTATTACCAGCGATCCCCGAAAGGAAATCCTTAGTAATTCCGGCAATAGTGAGCGCCATTGTGCGCGGCCCGCGGGGCCGCAGCGTGGATGGCAATGATGGCGCAGACGATAGCACCGGTTAGTTTCTCGCAGACCTGGACCTTTTTTGAAGGTGCGTGGCATGAAGGCAATGTGCCGATCATGGGTCCGCGCACGCATGCGGCCTGGCTGGGCTCGACTGTTTTCGACGGCGCGCGCGCTTTCGAGGGCGTGGTGCCGGATCTCGACCGGCACTGCGCCCGGGTCAACCAGTCCGCCATCCATTTCAAACTCAAGCCGGTCGTCGATACCGAGACATGGCTGGGGCTCGCGCGAGAGGGGATCGCCCGCTTCGCGCCCAATGCCGAGCTTTATATCCGGCCGATGTATTGGGCCCAGAACGGCAGCGGCGGAGGCGTGTTGTTCGACGCCGAAACAACGAGCTGGTGCCTGTGCATTTATGTGGCGCCGATGCCGTCGCCGACAGGCAGCGCGATCACGCTGTCGCCTTTCCGCCGGCCGACCATGGAAAGCGCGCCCGTCGATGCCAAGGCGGCCTGCCTCTACCCGAATAATTCGCGCGCGCTGATTGAAGCGCAGGCGCGGGGTTTTACCAATTGCCTGATGCTCGACATGCTCGGCAATGTCGCAGAGTTCGGCAACTCGAACGTGTTCATGGCGAAGAATGGTGTCGTCTATACGCCGGCGCCGAACGGAACGTTTCTTAACGGCATCACGCGCCAGCGGGTGATTGATTTGCTGCGCGCCGACGGCGTTACCGTCGATGAGGCGACCCTGCGATATTCCGATTTTCAGGGGGCCGACGAAATTTTCTCGAGCGGAAATTTCGCCAAGGTCGCTCCGGTGATCAGGATCGACGACCGGTCGCTGCAGCTGGGGCCGTTCTACCGCCGGGCGCGGAAACTATACTGGGAGTTTGCCCATACCTGAGTTTGGTTGCCTGAGTTTGGTTGCCTGAGTTTAGGTGCCTGAACTCAGGGACCGTACAGCACAAGTTCGGTGTCGGTCAGGTCGGCGAGGCGGGGCGCGTGGGGTCCTTTGAAGTATTTGCGGCCGCGCGCTTCGGAATAGATGCCGGTGAGGTCAGCTACAGGCCCGTTCGAATCGAGAATGACTGACAGCTTGCCGTGCCGGATGAGAAGCCGGCCGATGGCGCCGGCGCACTGGACATATTCGGCGATATCGCGGCAATAGATCAGTTGCATCGCCGGTGGCGCAATCCATCCCCGGCGGATGCGCATCGGCAGCAGGATGAACGGAAAAGGGCCGCCGGTGGCTGTGCGGCATGCGAGGCTAAGGCAGCCATATCGTGCGTGCCGGGTCAGTAGTTCGACGTCGGTTTGTGGCAAGCCTTCGATGGCGCGGGTGTCGGGCGAGATGGTCTCGATGGCCGTGCCCGGCTTGACGCGGGACAGCGCCGGGATCGAGAAGAACAATCCGCTGCAATAGGGATTGAAGCCCTGCGCCTCGATGATCGGCCATGTCCACGTCGCAGGACTGATATTGAGGTAGGTGACTTCCTTGTTTTTCTGCGCGATTTTGGTTAGTAGCGGCGCGTAATTTCGAAACGCCGGATCGACGTACCAGCTCGACAGATTGCAATAGATCGTCGTCTCTTCGCCATTGATCCTGGACGTGTACAGCAGCAGCAGAACGCCGACCGCACTACCATCACTGTCGAGCAGATAGCCGAAACGTGGATAGCCGTTGGGGATTTCGCGCGCGGCCTGGCGGCGCAATCCCTGCATCCAGTATTCGCGTGAGCGGCCCGCAAATCCGCGTGTCAGAAGGTCCGCGATCGCATCGATGTCGGTCTCGGAAATTTCGCGGCATCGAATTTTCGGCGTGAGCACGGCGGTCTACCAGTCGATCCCTAGGATGCGTTACGGCGCAAGGCCGAGCATCTTCCTTACCTCGACCGGCCACACGGCGACGTCGGTTCCGTGCGTGTGGAACATGGCCACGGCGAGGCGATCCATTCCGAACGCGACGCAGCCGGTATGCGCCGGCTCACCCGTCGCATCGACGATGTCCCAGGTCGTGCCGAAATGGTCGCGGTGGTAGTTGAAGCTCATGCAGGCCGTCGGCTGCTCTTCGGAGCGCAGCGGGACCAGGAGCTCGAATTTAAGCGATTGCTGCACCTGGCTGATCGCCTTCATTTGACCAACGCGGCCGAAGAACGGATCGCTCGCATAATCGACCCTGAAAGTCAGGCCGAGATCGCGTGCGATGGCTTGAGCGCGCACCATCCAGCGCTCGCGAAAACTGGACACGTCGTCCGGGCTGCCGATGCAGACATATTCGCGCATCCGGAAGGACTGCAGCCGGTCAAGATGGCGAGAGGGCTCGCGGCGGAAGCAGTCGGCTGCGACGTCAAAGCGTAAGCCACCGGACGGCAGCGGGCCTCGGCTCGCGGCAATCGGATAGACCGGATAGCAGGCCGCAGGCGAGAGCACGAGATCGGCGGGCGAGAGCGAGGTTGTCCAGTCGCCACCGGCATCGAAGCGGCTGACGGCGGAATGGATTTCGCGTTCCGTCCCGTGAAGACCGCAGACGCAACCAAGCAGATTGGGGAAGCTTTTCAGATAGCCGGATTTCTCCAGCTGGCCGCGGTTCATGACCGGCGGAAAACGCATCACCTCGGTGTCGGGTTCGCGATGTCGCGTGATCAGGGCGGCGAGCCGTTCAACCATGTCCTCGTAAAGCGCGGTCCTGGCATAGACGCCGTCGGTGCCCATCTTGTGGAATAGCACTGCGGCGAGGTGATCCAGCGGATCGGCTACTTGCGATGTGGTCTCGGGTGATGCCGTTCGGATGGCTACGTTCATGTTCGGGCTTCCCTTGTTGCGGCTGTTCGGTTCAATCGCGCAGGCTGGCGGGCACGCCGCTCATCAGGCTTGCGGTCGCGATGTTGGCGAGGATCCGGTCGTTGTTGATCATCAAAGGTGCTGAAAGCGCGTCGCGGAGGTGCCGGCCGACGCTGAAGTTGCCGTCGTTGCGATAGCCGGATAGTCCGCAAGCTCGCATCGCGCTCATGACGGTTTCGACCGCAAGCTCGGACGCTTCTACCTTGAGCAGGTTGATCGACGACTGGAAGTCGAGCGAAGAGAGCGCGCGTTCGTCATGTTCATGATTCGCATAGGTATCCAGTGTCGACGTGATCAGGGCGCGCAGTTTCGTTAGCGTCATCTTGGCCGCGGTAAAGTGCGCGGCGCCGGGAGGCATCTGGCCGCCCGATCCGCGAGCCGCCTTGCGGATGAACAACTGGGCGCGCTCGACCGCTGCCGCGGCAATTCCGGCCCAGACCGACGACCAACAAAGGTGGGCGACCGGCGTCATCGTCTGCGCATGAATTTTATCATACGATTCCGGAAAGACCTGTTCGGCCGAACCCGTCGCCTTCAGCTCGAAACCCGCGCTGCAGGTGCCACGCATGCCGAGCGTCTCCCATTCGAGACTGCGTTCGAGCGTGTAGTTGTCCTTGGTAAGGGCGATCAACACCTGATCGGATGCGGCGGCATCGCTGGCGCGGCGGGCGATGGTGACGATCCCGTCGGCCTGCGCGCCATAGGAGATCACCGTCGCCTTGCGTACCAGCGAGATATCCGTGCCGGTTCGCTCGACGGCGGCGGCGCTGGAACGGACGTTTCCGCCATTCTGTCCTTCCGTTGTCGATGATGCGAGCAGCAACTGCTCGGTCGCCACGCGACGCATCAGCATTTCGTGCCAGGTGCTGCCGGTCCCGTGCCGGATCAGGCACGCAACCTTTGTCTGATGCATTGCAAATATCATGGCCGTGGAAGAGCAGGCGCGACCGAGCGTGTAGCACATGTCGGTAACGTCGAAGATCGACGCTCCGTGCCCGCCGAACTCGGTTGGAATCTGGATTCCCAGAAGCTGTTGCTGGCGCGCCGCGTCGATCGCGGCCTTTGGGAAACGGGCTGCGCGATCAACATCCTCCGCTTCCGCAGCCGCTGCGGCTGCGACAGCCGCCGTCCGCTGAAAGAACGAGGAGCTTCGATCGAGAAACAGCTGTTCGCTGGCTTTATCCGCGACGGAGTCGCGGAGCGCTTCTTGCACGTTCATTGCCGATATGACCTCCAGGGTTTTTCGGTGCGAAACACCTGCGCAAGCACCGCGCCTGATGTCACATCGATCGCCAACAGCACCCGATCGAATTTCGAGGCTAAGGATTTAATTCAAATGCGTCGATGAAATTCAGGGTAAACAGCTTTCCTTTCAGGGTTGACGGTTAATCGACCGTATTTTGATACCCCATAGATTCCGAGATCGCATAAACGCTTGCGTAATCGCCGTTAGCGTTAAGAGCAAAATGAGGACTTTCATCAAACGCGAGTCACTGTTTTTCAACGGACACCGGCGTTAAACATATGCATCAGCTCGGCATCGGCCGATTGCACGACGAAGACGGAAAGTTGCGTATGCAGGTCATTAACACGGACGTTCAGAACCGAATCCTTGCTCTCGTCCAGGCGATCCTCGAACAGAACTCAATCGCAGCCCAGGTTAATCCTGAATCGCGGCTGGTGGATGTTGGGCTGACGTCGATGGATATGGTCAATCTCATGCTCGGTGTGGAAGCCGAGTTTGATTTCACGATTCCGCAGTCCGAGATAACGCCCGAGAATTTCCAGTCGGTCCGAACGCTGGAACTGATGATCGTCAATCAGCTGCAGTCCGAGAAGGCTGCCTGATCCGGAAACGTTCGTGCGGCCAACTGGTCGCGCGACGGAGACGATGTCTCAGGTCTATTCCTTGAAACTCATCAACCGTCGGATCATCCGGATGTTGGCATAGTCTACCATCTTGCCATCGACGGTGACGGCGCCCTGACCGTTTCGCTCCGCTTCGTCGAGCGCCGCGACGGCGCGTTCGGCGTAGGCCAGTTCTGCATCGGAAGGCACGAATGCATCGCGCGTGGCTTCGATCTGGCCCGGATGGATGACTTGCTTGCCGTCATATCCCATCGCGGCCGCCTTTGCTGCCGTCGACGCGGTCGCTATGGCATCGCGGAAGGCACCGCACGGTCCATCGATTGCACGCAGGCCAAACGCACGGGCCGCCACCAGTAACCGCATCATCGGATAAGCAAACAGATCGAGCGGAACCTGGGGGTAACCGTCCGCCGCGCTGCCGACATGCCTGTATCCGGGCGGCGAGGCGCCGATCTCCGCGCTCCGGGCTCCGATCGACGCCGCGAAGTCGCCAACGCCGAGATGCAACGCGGTCACCAGACGGTCTGCCGCGGCCAGCACTTCCACATTGACCAGCCCGCGAGCGGTTTCGATCAGTAACTCCATCTCGGCTGGCGCATCGCGCGCTCCAGCGGCGTCCGTGATCCAATGGCCGATTTTCGTGACGTCGGCCACCATCTCCGCCTTCGGAATGATGAAAGCATCGAGCCGTCGAAGGCCGCCGAGGTGTTCAATCTCTTTTTGAATCGACGGACTGTCGATGGCATTGAGTCTCACCGCGATGGTCTTTCGGCCCCAATCGAGCGTGGTCAATGCGGCTACGGCAGCTTCCAGCGCCGCGGCTTTCTCGGCCGGAGGCACCGCGTCTTCGAGATCCATGAACACGGCGTCGGCGGCGGAAGCCGCCGCGTTTTGCACCAGCCGTGCGCGATGCGCGGGGACAGCCAGGTATGTGCGGGTCAGTCGCTGTGTTGTCATGTCCGGGTGGTCTCCATCAGACCGAGTTCGGCCAGGATGGCGTCCGTATGCTGTCCGACCGCGGGAATATCGCCCATGACAGGGTTGACGCCGGGGATGGTGATCGCGGGCAGAAAGCTCATCAGCGGTCCGTTCGGCGACCCCACCTTGTGAACGCGATCGCGCGCATGAAGCTGCGGATGCCCAAGGAACGCTTCGACGGTATTCATATTGGCGTTCGCGATCGCCGCGTCATCGAGGCGCTGCACGACCTGCTCGGCCGAGAATTTCTCGAACTGCTGCTCGATCACCGCCTCCAGCGCATCGCGATTCTGCATGCGCTGTGGGTTGGTACAAAAACGAGGATCGCTTGCAAGCGCTGCGTTTTCCAGCACCTGCGCACACAGCGCGCTCCATTCGCGCTCGTTCTGAATGCCGAAAAAGACCATGCCGCCGTCGCCGGTGCGAAATGGCCCGTAGGGCGCGATGGTCGCATGACGCGTGCCGGTGCGGACCAGCGGCTTGCCGGCACCTTCGGTGTAGTATGCGGGATAGCTCATCCATTCGGTCATCGAATCGAACAGCGAGACCTCGAACGCCATTCCCTTTCCGGTGCGCTCGCGATTGAACAGCGCCATCAGCACGCCGTTGAGAATATACATGCCGGTCGCGGTATCGACGACGGCGATACCGCATTTGGCGGGCTGTTCCTGGGTGCCGTTGACCGACAGAAATCCCGTTTCGCACTGCACCAGCAGGTCGTAGGCTTTTTTCTGGCTGTAAGGCCCACCGCTACCATAGCCCGAAATATCGCAGGCGATCAGGCGGGGGAAGCGCGCAACGAGGGTCGCGCCATCGAGCCCGAGCCGTTTCGCCGCGCCCGGCGCCAGATTCTGCAAAAACACGTCCGCACGCGGCAACAACGCGTCGAGCACCCGTTTGCCCTCATTGCTTTTCACATCGAGCGCGAGGCTCTCCTTGGAGCGGTTGGTCCAGGCAAACTGGCTCGACATCCCGTTCATCACGTAATCATAGTCGCGGCAGAAGTCGCCTTTACCAGGTCGTTCGATCTTGATCACCCGCGCGCCCCAATCGGCCAGATGCCGGCTGGCGAGAGGGGCGGCGATGGCCTGCTCGAGCGAAACGACAGTGATGCCCGACAATGGCAGCCCCGACGACTGGTTCATGGATGATCTCCAGATTATTCTTGCCACTTCCGTATAGCCGGTTCCGATCCCGGGGCGGAATATCGATTAAAAGCGCTCTGCATTAGGTGGAAGGTCAACAGCCGGTGATCGGCGCCTTGCGGCAACGCGACAACACGGGATATGTGCTAGGCCTAGCCCGGCTATCAACAACACAAAAGGCGAGCGGGAAGGGATGACAGGGTCGCCGCGAATTATCGCAAGCGTCGTCGCCGGCATCGTGGTTGCAGGCGTGGCTGCGGGTTTTGCCGTGGCGTGGCGGCCGGCGATTGCCGCGATCGAGCCGCCGGCGCCACAGTCGTTCGATGCAGCCCTGGTCAGGCGCGGCCGCGATCTTGCCGCGATCGGCAATTGCAACGATTGCCACACGGTGCGAGGCGGCAAGGTTTTCGCCGGCGGCCTTCCGGTGCCGACGCCGTTCGGTACGATCTTTTCATCGAACATCACGCCGGATGCGGAGACGGGAATCGGCCGGTGGCCGGAAGCTGCGTTCCGCCGCGCCATGCGGTCAGGCGTCGATCGTGACGGGCAACATCTCTATCCGACTTTCCCCTACGATCATTTCACCAACGTCAGCGATGAGGATGACCAGGCGCTTTACGCTTACCTGATGACAAGGCAGCCGGTTCACGCGCCGGCCCGCGAGAACCAATTGTCCTTTCCGCTCGACCAGCGCTTTGTGGTCGCGGGCTGGAAATTGTTGTTTCTTCGCCGCGGAACCTACCCGCCGGACAGCGCTCGAAGCGCGGAATGGAATCGTGGCGCTTACCTCGTGGAAGGGCTGGCGCATTGCGGCGCCTGCCATACGCCGCGCAATTTATTAGGTGCGGAGCGCGCAAGCGCCCAGTTTGCCGGCGGCGACGTCGATAACTGGCAGGCTTATGCGATCAATGGCCAATCTCCGTCCCCGGTGCCGTGGACTGCGGACGCACTTTTCACCTATCTGCGTCAGGGCTGGCATCCCGGTCACGGTGTAGCGCGCGGGCCGATGGCGGAGGTGGTCAGCAATCTGTCGTCGGTGAGCGAAAGCGACGTGCGCGCGATCTCGACCTATATGGCTGATGTGTTCGGCGCGCCGACGCCGGATCGCCAACGTCAGGGCGAAGCCGTGCTGGCACAAGCCAAATCGCCCGCCGTGCAAACATCCGCCGCTCCCGAAATTGCGGCGACGCCGGCTTCGCAGACCAATCCGGTCGGCGCGGCGATTTACGCTGCGGCGTGCGCGACATGCCACGAGACCGGCAGGCCGTTGCCCTATGGCGGGGTCAATCTCCGACTCTCTACCGCCATCAGCAGCCCCGATGCGCGCAACGTCGCCAATATTGTGCTGTCAGGCGTCCGTCCGATGGAAGGCGAGCGCAGCCCGATCATGCCGGGCTTCGCCGCCAGCATGAACGACGACCAGATCGCAGCGCTTTTGCATTATCTGCGCGCCAGGTTCAGCAACCAACCGGCATGGACGGGCGTTGAAAAGACCATAGAGGACGCCCGGCGCACCCAGACCGTGTTTCTCCAGACATCGTCGGGGCCACACAATGCTCCCGCCGATGCAACGCAGCGAGACAAGCCATGATGACATTGAAGGTCAATGGTCACGATCACCAGATCGATGCGGATCCCGACACGCCGCTGCTCTACGTACTGCGCGACGATATCAAGCTCAATGCCGCCAAATTCGGCTGCGGGCTCGGCCAATGCGGGGCGTGCACGGTGATCGTGGACGGCAAGGCGGTCCTGTCCTGTGTGACGCCGCTGCTTCTGCTCGAGGGCAAGCAGGTGACGACGCTTGAGGGTCTCGGGACCATCGAGGCACCCGCGCCGATCCAGCGTGCTTTCATCGAGGAGCAGGCGGCGCAGTGTGGCTACTGCATCTCCGGAATGATGATGCGGGCGCAGGCCTTGCTACAAAGAAACCCCAAGCCGACCGACGAACAGATCCGCGCCGAGCTGGAGCCAAATCTGTGCCGCTGCGGCACGCATATGCGCATCCTGCGCGCGGTGCATCGTGCCGTCAGGCTGATGGACACGGCCGACGCGTCTTCGGTAACCAGCGGGAGGGCACCATGAACGCCCCCGTGATTCTCGACCGCCGCCGCGTGCTCGCGGGCGGTGGCGCATTGATCGTCAGCTTCTCGCTCACCGGCGCCTTCGCGCAGGATCAGAGCGCACCCGCAGCCGTACCGGCGCCCAAGCCTCCCGGCAGCCTGAAGGACGCGCCGTTCCTGGATTCCTGGATTCGAATCGATGCCGACGGCAGCATCACGGCATTCACCGGCAAGGCCGAACTCGGCCAGGGTTTTAAAACTGCCTTTCAGCAGATCGCGGCCGAAGAACTGGATGTTCCGTTCGCTTCGCTGACGGTCATTACCGCCGATACCCGCCGTACCGCCAATGAAGGCTATACCGCCGGCAGCCACTCGACCCAGGACAGCGGCACTGCGATCCAGAACGCAGCCGCGCAGGTGCGCGAACTCCTGGTCGCGGAGGCGTCGCGGCGTCTCGATTTGCCGGCTGAAAATCTCCATACCGAAGACGGCGCGGTGATTTCGCCCGACGGCAGGCGATTAGGCTACGGCGATCTGGTCGCGGGCGACATGCTGCACGTGCAGGCGCAGGTAAAATCGAAGCTGAAGGATCCGGCGACGTTCAAGGTAATGGGCCAGCCGGTGCCGCGCGTTGATATCCCGGCCAAGGTCACCGGCGGCGCGGCCTACGTCCAGGACATGCGGCTGCCCGGCATGGTGCACGCCCGCGTCGTGCGGCCGCCGAGCTACGGCGCGCAACTCACGGATTGCGACACCTCGGCGATCGAAAAATTGCCCGGTGTCGTCAAGGTGGTTCGTGACGGCAACTTCCTTGCCGTCGTTGCCAAAAAGGAATTCCAGGCAGTCAAGGCGATGCGTGCGCTGTCGGCTGCCGCGAAATGGAGGGAGACCGCAAGCCTGCCGAAACAGGACGATCTGCTTCACGTCCTGACCAGCCTGCCGTCACAGGACTCGACGATCTTCCAGCGGAGCAATCCGTCGGCCGTCGGCCAGAAAACCTTGGAGGCGACCTATACGCGGCCGTATCAGTCGCACGGTTCGATTGGCCCGTCCTGCGCCGTCGCGCAGTCCGGCAATGATGAGATGACGGTCTGGACCCACACCCAGGGCGTCTATCCCGACCGCCAGGGCATCGCCGAGATGCTGCGCGTGCCTCAGCAAAGCGTTCGATTGATCCATGTCGAGGGATCCGGATGTTACGGCCATAACGGCGCCGACGATGCCGCTGCCGACGCAGCACTGATCGCGCGTGAGCTGCCCGGTGTGCCGGTTCGCGTGCAATGGATGCGCGAACAGGAACACAGTTGGGAACCGTACGGCCCGGCCATGGTGACGAAACTAAAAGCGTCGCTCGACGGTAACGGCGCGATCTCGGACTGGAATTTCGAGGTCTGGAGCAACACCCATTCGATGCGGCCGGGCGGCGCCGGCTCGATGCTGGCGGCCCAGCACATGGCGCAGTCGTTCGCCGTGCCCGCACCAAAACCGCTGCCATTGCCGGAAGGCGGCGGCGACCGCAACGCGATCCCGATCTACACATTTCCCAATGCGCATGTCGTGCACCATTTTATTCCGGCGATGCCTTTGCGTATCTCGGCGATGCGGGCGCTCGGCGCCTACCACAATGTATTTTCGATCGAGAGCTTCATGGACGAGCTCGCCGGCGCGGCTGGCGCCGATCCCGTCGAATTCAGGCTGAAACACCTCGACGATCCGCGCGGCCGCGATGTCATCAACAAGGCCGCGCAGGGCTTCGGATGGCTGAAGGGGCAGAAAGCGCCACGGGACCGCGGCTATGGATTTGCCTTTGCACGCTACAAGAATCTCGCGGCGTATTGCGCTGTTGCGACCGAGGTGGAGGTGAACAGCGAAACCGGGCGTCCGCGCCTGGTGCGCGCGGTGGCGGCGGTCGACAGCGGCCAGGTGGTCAATCCGGACGGGTTGATCAACCAGATCGAAGGCGCAATCGTGCAGTCGATGAGCTGGACGCTGTACGAAAGCGTGACCTTCGACGACACCAGGATCACCAGCATCGACTGGCAGACCTATCCGATCCTGCGATTCAATTCGGTGCCCGACAGTATTGACGTCCACATTATCAATCGGCCCGGGCTGCCCTTCCTTGGCAGCGGCGAGACCGGGCAGGGCCCGGCCGCAGCGTCAATCGCGAACGCCATCGCCAATGCCACCGGCAAGCGGCTGCGCAATTTGCCGCTGACGCGAAAGCGGATCAAGGACGCGATCGACGCGTGATGGTCTATTGGGTAGGCCCTATTGATAGGTCGCCACGATGTCGGACACCGCGCGCTCGAGTTGCTGTGCGGTGGCGCATTGGCGCACGACGGTGCAGAAGGTCGAATAGCGCGGCATTTCGGAATCGCCAAAGCCCCACGCCGTGCGCCCTTCGGGATTGAGCCATACCAGCCGCTTCGATCTCTCTGCGATGCGGCGAAGGATGTCGGCGCGAGGGTCGAGATTATTGCTTCTGGCATCGCCGAGCACGATTACGGTGGTCTGTTGCGTCACCGAGCTCATCCATTGCTTTTCGAAATCGGCGAACGAGCCGCCATAATCGGACGAGCCAAATCCGACCTTGGACATGATCTCGGCCATCGCCTCTTCCGGTGACTTGGACTCCAGGATGTCGCTAACCTCGATCAGATGCCCTGAAAAAGCGAACGAGCGAACGTCGGAAACGACTTCGTGCAGGCCGTGAATCAGAAGCAGGAAGAAATCGGAGACCCGCGCCACCGATCCGCTGACGTCGCAGAGCGCCACGATCTTCGGCCGATCGCGCTTTCGGCGTTTCCAGGCGGTCAGGAACGGAATGCCGCCCCACGCGGCGTTTCGGCGGATGGTTCGGCGCACATCGAGATGGCCGCGCCGTTGTCGTTTGCGCGGCTTGCTGTAGCGTTCGCGCAGGCGGCGTGCGATCCGTCGAATCAGGAGCCGCATCTGCTCGACCTGCCGCGGCTCGATCCGTGACAGCGGCGCGTTCCGCAAGATCTCGTTGCGCAGGTTCTCGGATTCCTCGCGGCCATAGAGCAGCAGCGCTTGCGAGACCGTGTCGCGAACATTGTCGCGCAGCCCTTCCAGGGCAGCCGTCAGCCGTTCTGCCAATACGGGTTTGGTCGCGGCCAAGTCATCAAGATCGTCGCGCAGGCGCCCAATGCCCATCAAATCGAGAATACGACTTGAAAATATGCCGCGCTGGGTGAAATACCGGATATCGGACAAGGAAGCCGCGCTAGATGCATTCGCGATGGCGGCTGCAATTTCGGATCGATCTTGCGACAACAACATCTGCGCGAGCTGGCCGAGGCCCTCGGTGGATTGACCGCCTGCGCCCTCCGCCGATTGGGTCTCCGTCGTGTCGGGCTCGTCGTCGCTCTCGCCATTCTCGGGCGCGGCTTGCCGCGACTCCGGATGATCGAAGAACAGATCGAAGCACTCGCCGAGCGCCTTCTTCTCGTCTTGCGTCTTGGCAAGTGTCAGCAGGAACGTGTCGCGTAAAATACCGCGATCGGAAAAGCCGACGTCGGCGACGGCTCGCATCGCATCGATGCTTTCGGCCGGCGAGACCCGGACTCCCGCTCCCCGCGCCGCACGAAAGAAGCGATGCAGGTTTTCCCGCATCCGGGTTAGCCGAACACGTTCTGGCGCGAAGCCTTGGCAACGAAGGTGGTGACCTGGGGCAGCGTCGCCTCGATATCCGCCTCGTATTTCAGCAATACGTTGAGCGTGTCCTTGACCATCTCGTGGCCAAGCTCCGAGACCTGCAGGAGCACGAGAACCCGTGCCCAATCGATGGTTTCGCTCACCGACGGCAGCTTCTTGAGATCGAGCGTGCGGATCTCGTGGATGAAGCCGACGATCTGCTTGCGCAGCGATTGCGAAATGCCGGGAACGCGGCTTTCGACGATGCGCTCCTCGAGCTTCTGCTCGGGGAAGCCGATGTGAAGATGAAGGCAGCGCCGCTTGAGCGCGTCGCCGAGATCACGCTCGCCATTGGAGGTCAGGATCACCGTTGGCGGCACGGCGGCAACAACCGTCCCAAGCTCGGGAATGCTGACCTGGAAATCGCTTAGGATTTCGAGCAGCAGGGATTCGAACTCGGCATCCGACTTGTCGATCTCGTCGATCAGCAGCACGCAACCGGCGGGCTGCTCCAGCGCCTGAAGCAGCGGCCGTGGTTCAACAAACTCCTTGGAGAAGAACACGTCGCTGAAATTATGAAGTTGATCCAGCGCCGCATGAAGCGTCGGGGCGCCCCCGAGCACCTCGCCGAGCTTGTCCTTCAGGATCTGCGTGTACAGAAGCTGCTTGGCATACTTCCACTCGTAGAGTGCCTTTGCCTCGTCCAGCCCCTCGTAGCATTGCAGGCGGATCATCTTGAGCCCGCGCCACGCTGCGATCGCCTTGGCAAGCTCGGTCTTGCCGACGCCGGCGGGGCCTTCGACCAGGATCGGCTTCTCGATCTGCTGCGCGAGATAGACCGCGGTGGCGATCTGCCGGCTCGCGATATAGCCTTGCGAGGCGAGGCCGTGTTCTACTGCCTCGATCGAGGCCGAAGGCCGATGTTCAGCCACGAGTTTCACTCCGGATTTTCATAATTTCAAAGAGTTCTGCCTGCGTTCCGGGCAAAGAACAAGCCTCGTTTGGCCATGGGAGGCTTCGATCTGGCATGTTCCATTTGCTTCCTATCGGGGCTACTTCTGCCGCGATGAGAATTTCAGGTGCAATGATTGCGGGCCTGGCGCTGCTGTCGGCCGCGCCGGCCCACGCGATCGTCGGCGGCGGCACACCCTCTGCCGACGGCGTCGGACGCTCCGTCGTCACCATCGTCGGCTCGCGGGGCAATTTCTGCACCGGCAGCTTGGTTGCGCCGGATCTGGTGTTGTCGGTGGCGCATTGCCTGCAGCCCGGCGCGGTCTACAAGATCGTCGAATATGGCGCGGACCGGCAGCCGCAGCTCAGGGAAGTGAAGAAAGTCGCCGCGCATCCCGGGTTCAACATGCAGGCGATGCTGGCCCATCGCGCAACCGCCGACGTGAGTTTGCTGCAACTCGAAACCCCCAAAGAGAACCCGTCGCCGATCGGCATGCCCACGACGCCGCTTGCCGCGGGAGAACGATTCACCATCGCCGGTGTTGGCGTCACCGTTCGCGGTGATGGAAAGAGCGGAGGGACCGTTCGTACCGCCGAACTCATCGCGACCGGTCAGCCGGGAACGTTGCAGATCCGGCTCGTCGATTCAGCCGGCCTGGGCACGCGTGCCGGATTAGGTGCGTGCACTGGAGATTCCGGCGGGCCTGTGTTCGAAGATCAACAGGGCAAGCCCGTGATTGTCGGCGTCATCAGCTGGTCGACCGGGCCAAACGGCACCGGCGGCTGCGGCGGTCTGACCGGCGTTACGCCGCTTACGCTCTACCGCGACTGGATTGTAAAGACTGCGCAGCAGTGGGGCTCGACGCTGGCAACGCGATAACGGTCAAACATGACTGCTCACGAATTGCGCCGGCTCGTATTGGTCGCGATGGCGGCGGCGGCGGTGCGGTTCTCGACACCGAGCTTGGCGTAGATCTGCTCGAGATGCTTGTCCACCGTCCGCGGGCTGAGACCAAGAATCTGGGCGATGTCGCGGTTGGTTTTTCCCTTCGACAGCCACGACAACACTTCGCCCTCCCGGGTGGTCAATCCGAGTTCACTGCTGAACTGTGCCGGCGTATCCGCGCTGGTATCCTTGGCCAGGCGCAGCAGGAATTCGTTCGGACCAGCCTTGCCCATGTATTGCAGCACAAGCTGCTCGTTGTTTGGAAACGACGCCGTGGTCGGCGTTTTCGAACCGGCTTTGCCTTTCTGAGCCTGCTCGAGCCATTGCAGCATGGGTTCCGGCAGCTCGAACTCATCATCGGTTGCCGCAGTGAGATTATCCGACAATAGTTTCTGCGCCTGTGGAGTCGCCCACATGATCTTGCCCTGCCGATTGACGGCGAGCAGAAATCGCCCGGACACATCGAGCGCCGCGCGGGCGCTTTGGGTCAGCCTTGCATTGGCCAGATGCACCCGAATGCGCGCGAGCATCTCCTCGATGACGATGGGTTTGGTCACGTAATCGACGCCGCCGGCTTCCAGGCCGTGGACGATGTGTTCGGTCTCCGCCAGCCCGGTCATGAAGATAACCGGTACATTGCTCAGGCCTGCGTCACGCTTGAGACGCCGGCATGTCTCGAAGCCGTCCATGCCGGGCATGATAGCGTCGAGCAGGATGATATCAGGCGTGATCTGATCGACGATCCGCATCGCGGCGGCGCCATCCATGGCGACCATCACCGTCATGCCCGCGCCATCCAGCGCGTCGGTCAGCAGCCGCAGCGTCTCCGGCGAATCATCGACGACGAGGGCAACATCGCGCTTTTTGGCTTCAGTGATCATAGCTGTACAGCGTCTTGAGGGTTGCCATGTACTGATCGAGGTCGAAGCGATCGATCAGTGAGCGCATTTGTGCGACGAAGTCGGCATGCTCGGGATGATCGGAACCTATTTCATCGAGCTTGACCTGGATCGCGCGAATGTAACCCATCTGTCCAAGACCGATCAGTTCCTCGACATAGTTTGCAGGCGGCCGCGAACCCGTGTCCGGCTTCCAGTGCGGGACGAGGATTTGATCGGTCTCATATTGCCATTCGAGCCTGAGAAGCTGACGGATCAATTCCAGCAGCCTGGGAATATCGATCGGCTTCATCAGATAGCCGTCGTGAAACGGCTGCGCGAGCGGGGTGCCGTGGGCCTCCAATGCGCTCGCCGAAACCATCAGGATGCGGGCCTGGTGGTGGCCGGTCGAACGCAGCGTCTCCGCGACGGTCCATCCATCCATCCCGGCCATCGAGATATCCAGCAGAAACAGATCGGGCCGGCAATGCTGCGCGAGCGCGAGACAGCCAGGTCCGTCCGGTGCGCTCAGCAGGATAAAGCCCAGCGGCGTCAGCACTTCGCGCAGCAGATCCCGCTGCACCGGATCGTCGTCGGTGACCAGGATCGTCTTGCGGGGGCCGTGGTAGCCAAAGACCGGCGCATCGACCGGCGCAATTCGCGTAGGGTTGGTGACTTCCGACAGCAGCATTTTTACGCGAAAGGTACTTCCGGTACCGACTGCGCTGGTGACCTGGATGTCGCCGCCCATCACGCCCGCGAGCAACCGGCTGATCGTCAGCCCGAGACCGGTTCCGGTTTGCGGCTGTGACACGCCCAATGCGCCGCGTTCGAACGGTGCGAAGATGCGTTCAAGGTCGGTTGCCTGAATTCCAGGACCGGTATCGATCACTTCGAATTCGGCGACGGGGCTGCGATAATGCACGACAAATTGCACGCTGCCAGCTTGGGTGAATTTGATGGCGTTCGACAGCAGGTTGATCAGGATCTGCCGCAGACGCTTCTCGTCGGCAAAGACCACGACGGGCAACACCGACGGCCGTTTAAAAACGAAATCGATGCCCTTGGCGGCCGCCTGCAGACGGAACATGCCAACCAGTTGATCGAGAAAATCGTTCAAACGAACTTCGTCCCGCGACAGATACAGCCGGCCCGCCTCGATTTTCGAAATATCCAGGATGCCATCAATCAGCCCCGACAGGTGATCGGCGCTGCGACGTACCACGCGCACCTGGTCGCGCGGTTTGGGAAGCAGGCTTGAATCCTGCTCCAGCAATTGGGCGTAGCCGCTGATGGCGTTGAGCGGCGAGCGCAGTTCATGGCTTAGTCCAACGACATAACGGCTCTTGGCAAGATTGGCCGACTCGGCGACCTCCTTGGCGCGCTGCAACTCGGCGTCGGTGCGCTTGTGCGCGTCGATTTCCTGTATCAGCAGCGTGGTCTGCCGCCTGGTTTCGGCTTCCGCGGCGCGCCGGCTTTGCTGCGCGAGCACAAACAGCCATGCGACGACGCCGATGATAATCGTCAGCGCGAAGAACACCTTCCAGAGCACGTCGGATAGCTGCAGATTGTCGGCGTGAACGGTCGCCGATGTCTGCAGATAGATCATCCCGAGCGTCAGTCCGACCAGCCCTGCGGAAACCGCGAAGACGCCAAGATAATGACCGAGCTGCGAATTGATCCGGGCGTAGATCGGCTTCGGCAGCAGCTTGCCGAAGGTTTCGGATATCTGGGTCTGGATCCGCGCATGCGGCTTGCAGAGGTCGTGGCAGCGTGCGTCGAGCGAACAGCACAACGAGCAGATCGGACCGGCATAAGCGGGGCATCCCGCCATGTCCTCGGGCTCGAATGTATGCTCGCAAATACAGCACTGGATCGCTTCGAGATTCTGCCAGCTCCGCTTCGGCTTGCGCGCGATGTAATATTTGCCGTCGGTGGCGTATGCGATCAGCGGCGCGGTGATAAACGCCACGGTCAGCGCGACGAATGGCGACAGCGCCTTCGCCATCGGTCCGAATAGGCCATAGAACGCGCTGATGGAGACGATGGTGGCGATCGTCATCGCGCCGACCCCGACCGGATTGATGTCGTAGAGATGCGCGCGCTTGAACTCCATGTGTTGCGGGCGCAAGCCGAGCGGCCTGTTGATCACGAGATCGGCGACCAGCGCTCCGACCCAGGCGATGGCGACGTTGGAGTAAAGCGCCAGCGTCTGCTCCAGCGCCTTGTAGACGCCGATTTCCATCAGCAGCAACGCGACCAGCACGTTGAAAACCAGCCAGACCACGCGGCCGGGATGGCTATGGGTGAGGCGGGAAAAGAAATTCGACCATGCGATCGAACCGGCATAGGCGTTGGTGACGTTGATCTTCAACTGCGAGAGGATCACGAAGGTGCCGGTCAACGCCAATGCAAGCTCTGGCTGCGACAGCACGTAGCGAAATGCTTCGAGATACATGTGCGCGGGTTCGGCGGCATGCTCGGCAGACACGCCATGACGCAGCGCAAAGAATGCCAGGAACGATCCGGCCAGCAGCTTGAGCGCGCCAAGAATGATCCAGCCGGGACCGGCGCTGAGCAGCGCGATCCACCACGAGGTCTTCGAGGTTCGCCGGTCGCGCGGAAGGAAACGAAGGAAGTCGACCTGCTCGCCGATCTGCGCCACCAGCGCGAAAACGACCGAGGCGGCGGTGCCGAACAGCAGGAGATCGAGATGGCCGGTGGGATCGCCATGCTCGCCAGGGAATTTGGTCCACTCTGCAAAGGAGTGCGGATTGGCGTAAGCGATCGCCGCAAAGGGCAGGATATGAAGAATGATCCAGAGCGGCTGCGTCCATAATTGAAAGCGGCTGATCAGCGTGATGCCGTGAGTGACCAGCGGAATGATCACGACGGCGCTGATGAGATAGCCGATCGGGCGCGGGATTCCGAAGCACATCTCGAGCGCGGTGGCGAGAATGACGGCTTCGATCGCAAAGAAAATGAACGTGAAGGATGCGTAGATTAGCGAGGTGATGGTCGAGCCGATGTAACCGAAGCCGGCGCCGCGGGTCAGAAGATCGATGTCGATGCCGCATTTAGCGGCATGATAGGCGATCGGCAGGCCACAGCAGAAAATGATGACGCTGACGACAAGGATGGCTGCGGTGGCGTTGGTGACGCCGTAATTGAGGGTGATCGTGCCGCCGATGGCTTCCAGCGCCAGGAACGAGATCGCGCCCAGCGCGGTGTTGGCGACGCGGGCGGCGGACCATCGCCGCGCGCTCTTGGCTGTAAAGCGCAGCGCGTAATCTTCCAGCGTCTGGTTGGCAACCCACTGATTATATTGGCGCCTGACGCGGTCTATCCGCTGCCGCCCTGCCACTATTAGCTCCTGACCCCGAGCGATCCCGCCGGCAAAAAACCGGCCTTCAAAACCTACGTCGCTATTTTGCGGTGCAATATACGCGATCTTGCGTATCTGTGCACTGCACAATCTCAGCAATCCTTGGCGGCGCCAATAACGCGTACTCGAACACGAATGGGGTAGATATGTCTGACGACAATAAACAGGGGCTGCAGTCGGCATTTCGCCGAAAGCTGCTGATGGGAATGGCGGCGGTACCCGCCCTGACCATGCTTCCTCGCCCGTCTTTTGCACAAGCGCCGGCAACCTCCGCGATCAACACCACGGGTCTTGCGGTCACCGACACTGAAGTCACCTGCGGCATCCTGCATTCGGCCACCGGTACGATGGCGATTTCGGAGACCGGCTCGATCGAGTCCGAAAAGCTTGCCATCGAACAGATCAACGCCACCGGCGGCATCCTCGGCCGCAAGATCAAGATCATCCAGGAAGACGGCGCCAGCGATTGGCCGACCTTCGCGGAAAAGGCCAAGAAGCTTCTCGTCAACGACAAGGTCGCGGCGATCATGGGCTGCTGGACCTCAGCTTCCCGCAAGGCGGTGCTTCCGGTTCTCGAGCAATATAATGGCATGCTCTATTACCCGACTTTCTACGAAGGTCTCGAGCAGTCCAAGAACGTCATCTACACCGGCCAGGAAGCCACCCAGCAGATCCTCGCCAGCCTGAACTGGGTCAACAAGGAGAAGGGTGCGAAATCGTTCTTCTTCATCGGTTCGGACTACATCTGGCCGCGCACATCGAACAAGATCGCGCGCAAGCACGTTGAGAACGTGCTGAAGGGCAAGGTCGTCGGTGAAGAGTATTATCCGCTCGGCAACACCCAGTTCAACTCGGTGATCAACAAGATCAAGCTGACCAAGCCCGACGTGATCTTCGCCGACGTCGTCGGGGGATCGAACGTCGCGTTCTACAAGCAGCTCAAGGCGGCTGGTGTCGATCTGTCGAAGCAGACGCTGCTGACGATCTCGGTGACCGAAGACGAAATCGACGGCATCGGCGGCGAGAACATCGCGGGCGCCTATGCCTGCATGAAGTACTTCCAGTCGCTCGACAATCCGAACAACAAGGCGTTCGTTCCTGCCTTCAAGAAGATGTGGGGCGAGAAGACCGTGATCGGCGACGTGACACAGGCTGCCTATCTCGGCCCGTGGCTGTGGAAGTTAACCGCCGAGAAGGCCGGAAGCTTCGATGTCGACAAGATCGCAGCGGCTTCGCCGGGGATCGAATTCAAGGGTGCGCCGGAAGGCTACGTGCGCATTCATGAAAATCACCATCTCTGGTCGAAGACCCGGGTCGGGCGCGCCAAGCCCGATGGCCAGTTCGAACTGGTCTTCGAAACCGCCGACCTGGTCGAGCCGGATCCGTTCCCCAAGGGTTACCAGTAAGAACTGGGCCATTCAGAAAGCGCGGATTCTATCCGCGTCTTCTATAGGCAGGCTTCTCCCTGGCGTGGATTGTCAGTCCACGCTCAAGACCCCCGCGTCGCGAATCTGTTCGCGGCGCGGGACTTTCCCCGACGGAGGACATCGATGTTCGGCGACTACTCGATTGGTGATCTCGGCTCCATCTTCGTCATGCAGGGTTTCGCGGGCCTGATCCTGTTTTCCGTCTACGTGCTGATGGCACTCGGTCTTGCGATCATCTTCGGCCAGATGGGCGTCATCAACATGGCCCATGGCGAATTCATGATCCTCGGCGCCTACGTCACCTGGATGACGTCAAATTTCTTCCAGGCCTACCTTCCGGGCCTGTTTGCCGGCTATTTCTTCCTCGCGATGATTTTGGCTTTCCTGGCTTCCGGGGCGCTCGGAATGCTGGTGGAATGGGCGCTGATCCGGCATCTCTACAAGCGTCCGCTGGATACGCTGCTCGCCACTTGGGGCTTGAGCCTCATTCTGCAGCAGGCCTATCGCTCGATTTTCGGCGCGCGTGAAGTCGGCGTCGAACTGCCGCAGTGGATGCTCGGCTCGCTGCATGTTTCCGACAGTATCGAAGTGCCGATCAACGGCATCTTCGTGATGTGTCTCACCGTGCTGATCACGATCGCGGTTGCCTACGTCATGTATAAATCGCGCTGGGGCCGGCAGGTCCGCGCCGTCGTGCAAAACCGCGTCATGGCCGGCGCGGTCGGCATCAACACCGAGAAAGTCGATCGCTATACATTCGGGCTCGGCTGCGGCATCGCCGGTGTCGCCGGCAGTGCATTCACCATGATCGGCTCGACCGGGCCGACCTCCGGCCAGCTCTACATCGTCGATACCTTCCTGGTGGTCGTGTTTGGCGGCGCCGCGAGCCTGCTCGGCACCATCGCATCGGCGTTCAGCATTTCGCAGACGCAGTCGACACTTGAATTCTTCCTGTCGGGGTCGATGGCAAAGGTCATCACGCTGCTTGCCGTCGTCGGAATTCTGATGCTGCGGCCGCAGGGTCTGTTCGCCCTCAAGGTACGCAAATAACAAAAGGGCTGAAGCCATGACCACCAATCGCTTTGTCAATCGATCGGAGCTGATCGGAATTCTGCTGCTCGCCGTTTTCCTGGTGGTGATCCTGCCGCTCTGTCTCGATGTCTTCAGGCTCAATCTGGTCGCGAAATACCTGACCTATGCCTTTGTCGCGCTAGGCCTGGTGATTTGCTGGGGATATGGCGGCATTCTCAGCCTCGGGCAGGGGGTGTTCTTCGGTCTCGGCGGCTACTGCATGGCGATGTTTCTCAAGCTTGAAGCATCGAACCCTGAAAATACCAAGATCCAGTCGACCCCCGGCATTCCCGATTTCATGGACTGGAATCAGATCACGTCGCTGCCGATGTTCTGGAAACCCTTTCATAGCCTCACCTTCACCATTGCCGCCATCATCCTGGTGCCGGGTATCTTTGCCCTGATCATCGGCGCCGCCATGTTCAAGCGCCGCGTCGGCGGCACGTATTTCGCCATCATCACCCAGGCCGTCGCGGCGATCCTGACCATCCTGATCGTGGGGCAGCAGGGCTACACCGGCGGCATCAACGGCATGACCGATCTGCGCACCCTGAAGGGCTGGGACATCCGGCCGGACCACGCCAAGATCGTTCTCTACTTCTTCGAGGTGGGCTGCCTGTTCGTTTGCATCTTCATCGCCCAGTTCATCCGGCACTCGAAACTCGGCCGCATCCTGGTCGCGATGCGCGACAAGGAGGATCGAGTTCGTTTCTCCGGCTATAGCGTCGCGAACTTCAAGATCTTCGCTTTCACCGTTGCCGCTATCTTCGCCGCGATCGGCGGCGCCATGTTCGCGCTGAACGTCGGCTTCATGTCGCCGTCCTTTGTCGGCATCGTGCCGTCGATCGAGATGGTGATCTATACGGCGGTGGGCGGCCGGCTTTCCATCCTGGGCGCGGTGTACGGCACGCTGCTGGTCAACTTCGCCAAGACCAGCCTGTCCGAATCCTTTCCAGAATTGTGGCTGTTCGGGCTCGGCGGATTGTTCATCGCGGTTGTCCTTGCCTTCCCGAACGGTCTCGCCGGCATCTGGAGCGACTATGTGCAGCCGCGCATCGACCGCCTGATCTCGTCGCGCAAGCCCGGCTGGACCGCCATCGACAATTCCGTCGCCGACGGCGCGCCGGCCGAGTGAGGAGACGATCATGCTGGTAGGTCAACAACCCAAGGATTTCCTGCTCTCGGTCGAAGGGCTGACGGTTTCGTTCGATGGCTTCAAGGCCGTCAACGATCTGTCGTTCTACGTCGATGAAAACGAGATCCGCGTTATCATCGGTCCCAACGGCGCCGGCAAGACCACGGTGCTCGATCTGATCTGCGGCAAGACCAAAGCGACCTCCGGGTCGATTCATTTCCGCGACAAAGACCTCACGAAAATGAAAGAGAACCAGATCGTTCAGGCCGGCGTCGGCCGTAAATTCCAGACGCCGTCGATCTACGACGACCTCACGGTATTCGAGAATCTGGAGATCTCGTTTCCGCGCGGCCGCACCGTGTTCGGGGCGCTGACCTTCACGCGTGACGCCGTGGTGCGCGACCGCGTTCATGAAGTGGCCGAAATGATCTTCCTGAAGGACCGGCTGAACGTGAATGCCGAGTTGCTCAGCCACGGCCAGAAGCAGTGGCTCGAAATAGGCATGCTGCTGATCCAGGATCCCGAATTGCTGATGCTCGACGAGCCGGTCGCCGGCATGAGCGTCAGCGAGCGCGTCAAGACCGCGGAATTGCTCAATCGCATCATCCAGAACCGCTCGGTTCTCGTCATCGAGCACGACATGAAGTTCGTCGAGGACATCGCGCACAAAGTCACGGTGCTGCATCAGGGCCAGATTCTGTCGGAAGGCTCGATGGAGAAGGTCAAGAACGACCCCAAAGTCATCGAAGTCTATCTCGGGCACTGAAGGAGCATTGGATGCTGGCTATCTCGGATCTTCATGTCGCCTACGGCCAGAGCGAGGTGCTGCACGGCCTTAACGTGTCCGTCGCGCCCAACGAAATCGTTGCGATCATGGGCCGCAACGGCATGGGCAAGACCACGCTGATGAAGTCGCTGATGGGGATCGTGCCGACCAAGAGCGGGTCGGTGACGATGGAAGGCACCGAAGTCAGCAAGATGAAGTGCTATGAACGCGTCGCCAAGGGGCTCGCTTACGTGCCGCAGGGCCGCATGATCTTCTCCACCATGACGGTGAAGGAAAACATCGAGACCGGCCTCGTCGCCTCGGGCGAGACCGAAGTGCCCAAGGATATCTACGAGCTGTTTCCGGTGCTGCTGGAAATGAAAGGCCGTCGCGGCGGCAATCTGTCCGGCGGCCAGCAACAGCAGCTCGCGATCGCCCGCGCGCTCGCCACCAAGCCCAAGGTGCTGTTGCTGGATGAGCCGACCGAAGGCATCCAGCCGTCGATCATCCAGGAGATGGCCCGCACCTTGAAGCGGATTCGCGACCAGCGCGGGCTGTCGATCGTGGTCTCCGAACAGGTTTTGAG
>JAQGKC010000050.1 GCA_028290305.1 Bradyrhizobium sp. | reverse complement strand
GTGGGCAAGGGCGGGTATCCAGGAGGCATGGCATGGCAACCCAGATCGTGATGGACCACACCGGCGACACCCGGCACTACTTCGACGCCAACGACGCACAAGCGTTGGCGAAAGCAGAAAAGCGTTTCGAGGAATTGACGAGCGCCGGCTTCACCGCAGCCGCTCGCATCGCTCCTGGGGAAGTTGCCAAACTTGGCTCCTTCGACCCGACGGTTGAAGAAACACTGTTTCTTCCTCGACTTGTCGGCGGTTGACGCCTGAAAGTCTCATGTTCGTGTTTCGGCGGCCAGCAGCCGCAGGTCGGTCGCGCCTGCATGCGTTACGCGCGCTTTACAGGAATTTCTTCCACGAGAATTCCAATGAAGAGCGTGGCTTGCGGCTGCTGAAACAATGGCTGTCTCCACGGCAGTTGATACAATTCGAGGGCGACCTGTATTTTGACGTGATTGGTAGCGACAGTGGAGCGACATACCGCATCCACTACGGTACATCCATGAATGTGCACCAGATCAACGGCCAAGGAGATCCCGTCGCGGGGTGGTGTTTTGTCCCGAACGGCTATCTGGTCGCAGGCGATGTTATGCTTGCCCAGAAGATCGCTTTGGAGACGAACGAGGATAAGACACTGGCGATCGCCAACAGGTTCTCCCCGAGTCAGGCGATCCTCCGAGCAAATCGGCATCCCTTCTAACAGGACCGAGTGAGCCCAGCGGGACCGGGCGGCGTTCCCGGCGTTCCTGATCCGGCAAAAAATGATCGCTCAGCGTGACAAGACCCCCAAGGACATCGATCCCGGCCGCACGGCGGAGGCGCCCTTTCGCGCCGAGAGCGAGTCAGGACGAACACTGCACGGTGCTGTGATCTCAATTCAAAGGAAGCGTGCCGGTCGCGGCGTGCGTCTGTTTGGGTCAATAAACCATGCCGCGCATAGCTTGGTTCACCCACATGCCTCGCATCTCCGATAGCGGAGCCTTGGTCAGATTGGCCCAGATACCGCTCCCGAGCAAGAAGACGACCACGGCGGCGAAGATCAACCTGCCTAAATAAGTTAAGCTTCTTTTCACCGGCACCTCCTCCCAGACCAGAACCGTTTTGATGGTCTCAAGATCCGGCGACAACGTCGGTTCCTAATGCCAGCGCTCAGGCCAGGCGATTAAACCCTTTCCGAAGGCCAGTAGACCAACATTGCTGCTCGTCGCTATTTGTAGCCGGCAATCTAGGCCGATAAAGTGTGAGTTCGAAGACAGGCGCGAAAATTTTGGATCAGAAACGCAGGTGTTTTCTGTCCACCTGGACCGCCCCGTCGCAGAACAACAGACACCTTCGGGCAATTGCTCTATGGAGACGCGGGACAGTCAACTGGCCTTGGTGACCTCGTCGTCGTTGATCGCACAAAGCTCGTCGATCGCCCGTCGCGCGGCTTCCGTCATTCCCGCGAGCGTTGGTGTACCGTCCCGCACACATTCGACGATCCTTGCAGCGACAAACCGCCTGCTCTCATGATCCGCGAGCTTTTCCCGTGAATGCCCGCATGCCCGTTCCAAAGCCATAGCCATATGCGCGATCATCCGTTCGCTGAACTCGTCCGAAATCATGTTGCACTCCCTTACCTTACGATGACCTCCCAAAGCAGCGAGCCTGAGAAAGCCAAGGATCCCTCACCAACGCCAAGCTAGAATTGCGGCGGCCGTCCGCAATAAACTGGGTTAAGGTCTCGGCGCTCTTTGAGGTCGACGCGCCCATTGCTTTAGGAACGGTTGGACATGGCCGGGATTGTCGTTTCCTTCAAATAAAAAGGACAACGAATGAAACTCATAGCAACCGGCTTGGCGGTCGCACTTTCCCTCTCCGGCTCACTCGCATTCGCACAAAGCGGCGGTGGGAGCAGCGGATCCGCAAGCGGCAGCGCATCATCCAGCATGGGCAGCGGCTCCTCGGCCGGCGGCCGGGTGGACGGGACGACGGGCAGTTCCGCGGGATCGACGGGCAGCGGTCAGTCCCGTGGAAACGTCGGCGCGGGTGACCCGGGCGGCCCCAATGGCTCTCCAGGAGGACCCACTACGCTCAGCGGAACCGGGTCGTCAAAAAGCGGCTCAGACTCGCCGGGGCCGGACCGCCGGTGAGCCCACCAGCCACCTCCAGGGATGCTGGCGAGGTGCTTTATGCGGCAATGCTGGACGGCGGCCAACAATCGGTGCGCCATCGTCCGACCGACGAACGCATCGTCACGTAATTACCAATCCACGTGACGATCGTTGCGACATTCGACGGCGTTACGCTTTTTCCCGTGCCTGATCTTTTCTGGCAACTTTGGCGGCGAGCCCTTTTGCGGATCGAAAAATTCGGCCAGACCAAATTCGGCCAGATCAAAGCGGAAGGGCGCCGCTCGCCGTTGAACTCGTGCTCCTCTGCCCCCGCGCATACATTGGAACCTTCATACAATTCCCGCGTTCGCAACACGTTACAGCAGGAACCCATCATCCAGCTCAGCTTCAATGACAGGCGATAGTGACGGGCTGCAACTCCAACGACCCAAGAAAAGTCAGCGTATGAGTAGGTCTATAAGCAACAGCGCAGGACAACGCCCCCGTCGTTCGTACCCAGCCGGTCATGAAGTCCTGCATAGCCGGTGAGGTGCACCATGGAAATCGGCAGACCATATTCACGGCTGCTGTACCGGTTGGAGAGATACAGCACGCTCGAGCCTCAAGACCGGCAGCGAATCTCCGAACTTCCCCTGGCCGTCACGAATTTCGCCGCCAGCCAGGAAATTACCCATCAAGGCGACAAGCCCTCGCGCTGTACTCTGGTGTTAGGCGGCTTCTTGTATACCCACAAGATCGCGAGCGGCGCTCGCCGCCAGATCACCTCGCTCGTTATTCCTGGGGATCTTGTCGATCTGCAGGCCTTGTATCTTCATCGCGTCGATTATAATCTCTCTGCGCTTGGCCCGGCGGTGGTCGCTTTCCTGCCGCATGCCGCATTGAAAGACATGCTGGATCGTTCGCCGCAGCTCACCCAAGCGTTCTGGCGCGAGACCTTCATCGAAGCGGCGATTTTCCGGGAATGGGTCACTAACCTGGGCAGACGCGAGGCCATCGCGCGGGTAGCCCATCTTGTCTGCGAACTTGCCGCTCGTCTCCAAGCGGTGGACCTCGCGCGCAATCTCTGCTTCACCATTCCCCTGACCCAGGCCGAGTTGGCAGATGCTTGCGGCATTTCAAGCGTTCATGCCAACAGGGTGGTGCAGGAACTGCGGCGGCTCGGGCTGGTTGAGTGGGACTCCAAACAGGTACGAGTCCGGGATTGGAACGGCTTGGCCAGAATCGGCGACTTCTCGGCCGAATATCTGCAGCTGTCCAACGGCATCAAGGAAGCGGCACCCTACGTGACGATTTCTGAACCGGTTTGAATCCGGACGACGCACTCCCGCAGGGAGACAGAGTGGTGCCATCACAGGAAAGCCCCGACCATCAAGCCGGCCGAAATGAACTGAGTTCCTCGCTCAGGAGGAACATCGAGGCGCTAAGGGAGCGCCGCCGACAGGAGAAACTCGCTGAGGGGTGGGAAGCGAAACTCGCCGATGCAATCACTCGCTTCACCGGCAGTATGCATTTCGTCTATTTTCACGTTGCGATATATGGGACCTGGATTGCGGCCAATCTAATCCCGCGCATTCCGCATTTCGATCCGACCTTCGTGATCCTCGCGATGGTCGCCTCCGTGGAGGCGATCTTTCTCTCGACATTTGTCCTCATCAGCCAAAACCGGGCCATGGCGGCCACCGACAAACGCGATGATCTGGATCTGCATGTAAATCTTCTCGCCGAACATGAATTGACCCGCCTGATCACGATGGTCTCGGCGATTGCTGTGAAACTAGGGGTTCGTACTGACGTCGATCCGGAAATCGCCGATATCACGGCAGACGTCGCTCCCGAGGTCGTGCTGAGCGAAATCGAACGGCAACGCGCAAACGACTAAGCCCCCGCGCGACCTGGCCCCTGCCCGAATATGTCCGGCAGCTTTTCGCGATTGAGCGCCAGCCACTGCAGGGCTATGATCGCCGTACTATTATGAAATCCGCCGCGAGCCAACATCGCAGCCGCGGCGTCGAATGAAACCCTCATCGGTTCTATGTCCTCCTGCTCTTCGACGCAGCCGGCACGCGTCTTCACCTCCGCGGCATCGATCAACGCGGCATAAAGAACCATGCTCTCGTCGCTGAGCGCCGGGGCCGGCATGATTTCAAAAACAGCGTGCAGCTGCTTCGGCCTCGCTCCGATCTCTTCGTGACACTCCCGGCATGCCGCATCATGCGCGCTTTCCTGCGGGGCCACCCGGCCGGCAGGTACCTCGATCATGGCGCCTCTACCGAACGCGATATGGCTGCCCAAACGGAATTGGCGTATCAGCACCACCTCGTCCCTGACGATATCGACGGGCAGAATTCCAACGACCAGACCTGATCGAAGGACATCGCGCTCGACTCTCGTCATCGCAGCACTGCCAGACAGCGATATTTCGTATTTTTCGTAGCTGCGGTAACCCTGGCCAATGATTTGGGTCTTCGAAATCCGCACTTCGACCGGAAGGTCGGTCAGCATGCTCATGGTATGCAGCCCATTTCTGCGCTCATCGGGTTTGGTCGACCGGAACGTTTTACTCGGCAGCCGCGATGCTTTGCGGATTCGCCGTGGCGCCCCCCTTCTGCCGACCGCTCCGCGTTACTCTGGAAATACGACGCGCCGGTGTGCGAGAGCCTTTGGAGACCGTGGCCAGACCACGCCACGCGCTTCGATTTCCGATTCCGCAATATGCGAATCCTTGCCTGGTCACCTGTTCCTCGGAAAACATGTTCCTCAAATCGACCAGCAAGGGTGTCGCCATTTCGCGTTTGAGCCGCGCAAAATCGAGATAGCGGAACTCTTCCCATTCGGTCACGACAATCAGCATATCCGCTCCCTGAGCCGCATCGAATACGCTCGGGTGATAGCGTACGGAGGACGGCAGGAGCGGCGCGGCGCGCTCGATTCCAATGGGATCGTACGCATGTACACTTGCGCCCTCCTCGACCAAGGCTTCCGCCAGAGTAATCGAGGGCGCGTCCCGCATGTCGTCGGTCCCTGCCTTGAAGGTCAGTCCGAGCAGAGCGACCCGCTTGCCGTCCAAATCTCCACCGCCCGCCAAGTTGATTTTCTCCACTATCGACCGTTTGCGCCGATCATTCGAAGCCAGCACCGCCTCGATAATGCTCATCCGCGCGCCGCATTCTTCGCCAGTCCTCACCAACGCTCTTGCGTCCTTGGGAAAGCAGGAGCCGCCAAACCCGGGACCCGCGCTGAGAAATTGCGGGCCAATACGGCTATCCAGTCCGATGCCAAGCGCGACTTCCTGGACGCGGGCGTCCATGTTTTCGCACAGGTCCGCAATCTCGTTGATGAACGCGATCTTGGTAGCAAGGAAACCATTGGCCGCATATTTGATCAGTTCCGCCGACCGGCGCTGGGTCGCCAGGATGCGGGCTCCTTCAATTCCAAGCGTAGCGTAAATACTTCCCAGAATGGTCCGCGCCCGCTTTGATTCGGTGCCAATCACGACCCGGTCGGGGACCTTGAAGTCTCCAACAGCGCAGCCAGCACGAAGAAACTCCGGATTGGAAGCCACATCGAAGTCCAGGCCGGGCCGCAGCCTCTCTATCGTTTTCTGGATGCGATCACCGGTCCCGATAGGCACCGTCGATTTGACGACAACCAGGCAGCCATCGCGGAGCACCGGTGCCATTGCTATGACGGCCTTGCGAAGGTTCGAAAGGTCGGCGTGACCATCAGACGCTCTCGGCGGGGTCCCGACCGCGATGAAAATGATATCGGCACTTGATACGGCGGTTTTGGTATCTGAAGAGAATTCAAGCGTTCGCCTGCGGCATGCGTCGGCGATGACTTCGACAAGGCCGGGCTCATAGATCGGCACGCGGCCCTTGGTCAGATTGGCGACCTTTGTCCGATCGACATCGACACAGGTGACCCGATATCCCGCCTGAGCGAAGCACGCGCCAGTAACCAGACCGACATATCCTGTGCCAATTACCGCAATTCTCATTACCGTACCTCTCGACTGTACCTCTCGCCACATTCTACGGTCTGACATCACTTCGGCCGTCCGTTGCGTGACGTTTTGAGGCACGAGCCCGGGACATCCTCGCCGAGTCGATGCTCGCCACCGTCGCCTCCCGATTCCTGGTGGCGATGCTGAGGGCGAAATACGCGATGGTCGCGTCCAGCCCTTTTTCCAGGCTGACCTTGGGCTCCCAGCCCAACGAAGCCGCCGCCTTGGCGATCACCGGTTTGCGGCGCTGCGGGTCATCCTGCGGCAGCGACCTGTGGTCCAATTCGGACGGCGAATGCGCCTGCGCAATCACTTTACGCGCTATCTCTTCGATCGTGAGCTCCTCGGGGTTGCCTAGATTGCAGGGGCCCGTCACATCCGGCGGGCTTTCCATCAAGAGTTCAAGTCCTCGGACAAGATCATCGACGAAACAAAAGCTGCGGGTTTGGCGCCCGGTTCCGTAAATCGTGATCGGAGCACCTCGCAAGGCCTGCACGATGAAGTTCGAGACGACGCGGCCGTCATTCTCCAGCATGCGAGGGCCGTATGTGTTGAAAATGCGGGCAACCTTGATTTGAACTCCGTGGCTGCGGTTGTAATCGAAGAACAGCGTTTCCGCCGCCCGCTTGCCCTCGTCATAGCAGGCGCGCGGGCCGATCGGATTGACGTGACCGGCATAGCTCTCTGGCTGAGGGTGAACCTCCGGATCTCCGTAGACTTCGCTGGTCGAGGCCTGCAGAACCCGGCTCGACTTTCGCTTGGCCAGTTCAAGCACATTGAGGGCGCCAATCACGCAGGTCTTCATCGTACCGATCGGATCCCGCTGGTAGTGACGCGGGGAAGCCGGACAGGCCAGATTGTAGATTCTGTCGACGTCGCCCGCGATACTCAACGGCTCGCGGACGTCGTGGTTCACGAACGTGAAATTCGGATGATTGAGCAACGGCCGGATATTGTGCATCGAACCCGTGAACAGATTATCGACGCAGACGACGGTGTCGCCGCGCTGAATCAGCTGATCGCAGAGGTGGGAGCCGATGAACCCCGCACCGCCGGTGACGATCGTGCGGTAGCCGCGACGAAGAGATCTGGTGTGACCAAATCGGATGTCGTTGCCAATCTTCATTTCACCTCCTCCAGTTCGATTGCTTGTCTTGCACTCTTCTTGGAATGCCGATGCGCCAGAGCTTCCTGGTAATAGGCCTCCAGTTGCCGCGCGCGGTGATCGGGCGTGTGCTCTTTCAGCAGTCTCGCGCGCGCATTTTCCGCGATGCGAAGGCGGCACTCCTCCGGCAGATCTCTCAGGATCTGCACGACGTCGCGGGACTCCGCGGCGACCAGGATTTCCTTCCCCGGCGTGAACACGGTCTCCATTCCGGGCCAATCGTCGGAGATCACCGGGGTGCCACGCGCTGCCGCCTCGAACAGCCTGACGCTCGGAGAGAAGCCCAGCGCTTTCATGTCCGCACGCGTGACGTTCAGTGCATACCGTTGCGAGCCGTAGAAGGAGGGATGCTCGTTCGGCGGCAAATGAGGAATGTATGTAACATTGGTCGGCCACTCGACGCCTTCGGGGTATTTCGGGCCCGCCACGACGAACGAATGGTCCTCAAGGAGCAGCGCGGGTGCGAGCAGCAGCTTCTCGAGCGACGGCTGCCTGTCTTCGCTGTAAGTTCCGAGATATCCGAGCGACCATGTCGGTGCACCGGCGGACGAGATATTGTCGCAATCTGCACTGCAGTAGAGTGCACGCGCCAGCGGACTGCCGTAGAGATCCTGAATGATTCCAAGCGCGGGACCACCTGAAAACGAAATATAGATGTCAAAGCGCGGTATTAGGCCCGGCGAAACATAACTGACCTTGTTTGTCTCCAGCCCGGCGAGCGTCACGGGCGTATCGATATCATAAAAAGCTGTAACGCCGGTCGCGCGCGCGGTGAGCCATTCGCCAATGGCTATGCCGTCGGGAACATACGAACCGAGGATGACGAGGTCGGCATCGCGAACATGTTCCGCGTGGCGGCGCGCCAGTTCGGGCAGCGAGCCGTATAGATCGATGCGGCAATAATCCGCTTTCGGCAAATCCCGGTGTTCTCGGTACCAGGGCACGTCGCGCTCGAGAAAACAGACGGAATGACCGCGTTTTGATAGCGCCTTCGCCAGTGCGCGGTAAGTCGTGGCGTGCCCATTACCCCACGATGACGTGATGGAAAGCCCGATAATCACGATTTTCAACTTCATCCGGCGGCCTCTACTCGTTGCGACGATCCTTCAAGCATTTCGTGCACCTCGCAGGCGCGTTGGGTATAGGTATGGTGAGCGAGGATGCGGCGTCGCGCCCGCATGGCAATCTCGCGGGCCCGCAACGGCGTCAGCCGATCGAGATGGTCGGCGACCTCGGCTCCGTCAGCCGCCACAAGGACTTCCAGGTCGGGTTCAAGGAAAAGATCGATACCCTTCCAATCATCGGTAATCAGGCAGGCCGCGGCCCCCACCGCCTCGAACACGCGGGTCGGCGGAGAAAAGCCGTATCTTGCCATGCTGTCGCGATTGACGTTCAACGTCGCCAGACTCGAACAGAAGAACGCGTTGTGAAGGTCGGTGCCGACGTGACCGACGCGCTTCACATTGGCCGGAACCTGTTTGGATTCCCAACCCGAGCCGCCGAGCAAAAAGCGTTTTGACGGCATCCGCCGCGCCGCCTCCAGAAAAAAAGCGTCGACGCGCGCTTCACGATCCGGCAAACGGTTGGCCAAGAAGCCGAGATCCGATGCCAACCGATCGACAGACTGCACGGGAAAATGGTGCTCGGGATCGAGCGCATTGTAGATCGGCGTGCAATCACGGGCACCAAAGCCGAGATAGGCCTTTACGACGGGCTCGCCGCCGCCATAGGTGAACACCGTGTCGTAACGGGGAATCGCTCGGCGCAGGTGGTGCGCTGGATTTGCAGCCATCTCTTCCAGCGTTGCCGGAGCATCGACGTCCCAATAGATCCGCAGAGCCGGCGACGGCGTCTCGACCATCGCCGTTTCGAGTTCCCGATCGAACACGCCGACGCCGCTTGCCTTGACCAACAGATCCGCCGAGCGGGCCGCGAATTCAAGCGCGCGCTGCCATCCGTCGACTGTCGCGGGATAAACGACCACCCTCGCCCAGCTCGGATCCGGAATATCCCGATGACTCTGCCGCTCGAAGGCGTCAGGTTCGAAAAACGTGATTTCGTGGCCAAGCTTTGCAAGCGCCTTCAGGATGCCGCGGTAATAGGTGGCGGCACCATTCCAATAAGACGAAACGAGGCTGGAGCCGAAGAAGCAGATTCTCATGATACCATCCGCTCCTGCTCGAGGAAGTTTCGCGCCGACCCAGATCGGTCAAGCCCGTCAACGATCGTCAGGAGTTCCTGCGCGCGATGCCGGCAGGTGTGTCGCGCCAGCACGGCCTGCAGCCCTGTTCGCGAAATCGCGCTCGCCAATTCAGGATCGCCAAACAGCGCCGAAAGCGCAGATTTCATCCCATCTCCGCTGCTGGCGGAAAGATAGCAGCCGGGTGGAAACAGCCCTTCGTCATCCGACCAGGGCGCCGAGACCAGAGGTGTGCCACAGGCGAGAGCTTCGAAGATACGGATGGTGGGTATGCCCGGCAGCTGCCGCGCATAAGGACCGCGCGGAACGTGCACGGTCGCCCGCGCCTGCGCGAAGGCGCGCGGCGCGCGGTGATTGGCAAGCCAACCTCCATAGATGATCCCATTTGACTTGATGGTCTGCAGAGCTGCTTCCGGATAGCGCACGCCATAGATCCTGCCGGAGAGCTTCAATTCCCCAAGCGGCCGAATCAGGAATTCATTCAGTTCCTCGCTGCGCTCGTTGTCGCCCCAATTGCCGATCCAGACGACGTCGCATTGCTTGTCAATTTCCGGCATCGGCCGGTAGAGTTCGGTGTCGGCAGCTTCATGCCAGGTGAATGCCCGCCGTGCCCACCCGCGCTTGACATAGATGTCGCGCAACACCTCGCCGAACGCGAGCACACCGTCGAAACCATCGAGATCGAAGCCGGCAAGCTCGTGCGGCGCCGTGATGGCGCGGTGGTGCGTATCATGAAACAACAGCGTGAAATCACCGCCGGCGGCGCGGCGGCGGCCGATCCGCGCAATCAGTTCGGGCGGATTCCACTCGTGCACCAGGACGAGATCGGCGCCTTCCAGGATCTCGTCCAGATCTGCCAGCCCTTGGTAAGTATGGAGCTTGACGCCGGGAATAAGGGAAGCAGCCTCGAGGAGGATCGGCTCACCGCCATCCTGAAGCGCATTGGTGCGGCTCCACCCGTCGCTCGGTTCGCAGACCACGGCTTCATGACCCAGACGTGCCAGCTCTCGGGTTATCCCGCGCAGAAAATGCGCATTGCCGTTGTTCCAGCAGGAGCTGAAAGCATGATAGAAGAATACCGCTTTCATGCGATCACCTCTTCACCTTCCAGCATCGGCGGAAGAGCCGAACCGGCTGCCAGCAATTTCCGGTACAGGGAACGATAGGCATCCACGGTGCTGCGTAAGCGATATCTACCGGCGCGTTCGCTGGCCGCACGCTGCAGGCTGGCTTGTTGGGCATCATCGGCGCAGAGCGAGCGCAAACATCCGATCATTGCGTCCTTGTCGCGCGGATCGAAGAAGAGCGCGGCATCATCCCACAGCTCGCGGAATGTCGGAATGTCGGAGAGAACCAGCGCACATCCGGCGCTGGCTGCCTCCAAGACTGATAGTCCAAACGGCTCGTAAAGGGCCGGGCTGACGAAGATCGAAGCCGCCTCAAATTCGGCAAGCAATTCCTGATGCGGCAGTTCACCCAGGAATTGGCAGCCAACGGAGCTGCCGGCGGTTGCCCCTCCCCCCGCTTCCGAAGTCCCGGCGATCCTGACCGGCCAATCGAGGGTCGATGCGATGGATGCAAGTGCCGTCAGATTCTTGGCTTTGTCCCACACCCGCCCAGCGCTCAGAACGACGGGCCGTTTGGGTTGGGATCGATCGGCAACACCGTCCACACCGTTCCAGATCACATCTCCGCTCGCATCCAACCCGTAATGCTGCGCCAGTTGATCCCGGAAGGCGGACGTCGGAGCTACCCAGGCACTCGCTTGTCGCAGGCCTGCCCGAACGTTCGCGGTGTAAGTCCTCCATTCATGGCCTGTGAAGGCATCCCTTTCGCCGCAAGCGGCCGCCCAGCTGTTCACGCAGGAATGGGCAACGACGACCGTCGGCACGTTCCATACGTAGGTTGCTTCGCGAAAGCTGTTGAGATGTACAATCTCCGGCGCAAAATGGTCCGCGATGTCATGAAGCGCCGACCGGGCGTGGGCCACGTCCGTTCCGGAGGGATCCTGCCACTCAAGCGTCAAATCGGTTTCAGTTAACGAAATACCGGGATATCCACAAACCATCGCCCGCTGCGCAGCGCTTGGCCTGGGTCCCAGCGTCACCAGCAGAACCTCGAAGCCGGCGGCGCCGAGGGCGCGCACGAGATTGGCTGCAAATGTCCAGACGCCACCGACAGTGTCGGTCGTCATCATCAGACGAGTACCGGGGGGCGTACTCATGGCTGCACCTCGCGTTCGAGTTCGCGAAGCGGAATCGGGCGCTGTTCCTGCACGTCACTGAACCGGTCGAACAAGCCGAGGTAATAGTCATGCGCCCGTTCCCAGGCGTGATCGTCCGGCTCGCCCCACAGTTTGCGATAATCGGGCGAGCCCGGATAGGGGTAGAGCGGGACCGGATCATTGGCCCACACGCCGGCTCGTTGCATCTTGTCGCGCCATTGCTGCACGACTTCATCGTCGTCTTGAGGCACTTCGATCAAATTGGCCTGGACAAAGGGAACGTGATTTCGTGCCGTCACCAGACGATCGGCGAGTTCGTCGGTCGACATCCGGCATTTCTTCGCCAGCAATTCGCGGCCCTCCGGTGTCAGACTTTCGATGCCGGCCTCGATCGATACACAGCCCGCGCGCCCAAGCAGCGCGATCATCTCGGGCTTCCACAGGTCGATCCGGGTCTGGATTCCGAATTTCAGTCCGCGCGACGCAAGACCTTCGAGAAGCTCTCGATTCGGCAGGAATATCTCGTCGATGAAATAGATATATTCGACGCCCTGGCGCCGGAGCGTATCTACTTCCTGCAGGACCGCCGCGGGCTGACGCTTGCGGTAGCCGTTACGGAAATTGTCCTTTGCGCAGAACGTACAGCTATAGGGGCAGCCGCGGGAGGCTTCGACTTCCGCGCCCGGCCCCACCGCGGTCGCTTCAAAGCGATGGTGATGATGCGCATGCCGGCGGATCATCGCGTCCGGCCATTGCAGCGGAGGCTGATCAATGAATGCCGCCACCTGTGGGCCTCCATTGACGCAGATCTCGTCGCGGTCCCAGAAGCAAGTGCCGGGAATATTCCTTTCGCCATTGGCCAGTCGCAGCAGCGTCGCTTCGCATTCACCCATTACGACATAGTCGACCTGCAGCTTGCCGAGCGCCGCCCGCGGCGTCGTGGAGCCGTGCGGCCCGACCGCGACCAGCATGGCAGCGGTGTCCCGAAGCGCAAACGTCAGCTGTTGTGGAATTCGCAATTCCGGGGGCGCACATCGCCAGAACAGATAGGTCGGAGCGGTCGTGACGACGACCATATCAGGCCTGAATGCCCGAAGCTCGGCGACAATATCGGAAATCGAAAGTCCGAACATGTGTCCATCGAGCAGCAGCGTCTGGTGCCCGGCGCCATCCATCAATCGCTGTGAGATTCCGAGTTCGAGCGGAAGATGAGGCGAGCGGCATCCGAAGTAGATGCTGCCGTCATACCGCCAATCCGGATTGATAAGCGCGACCCGCGTCATACTCTCAGCTCCCTGGACTCTTGCTGAGGCGATCCGAACCTCCCTTCAAGCCAATCGAGCAGCGATCGAAGACCTTGGCGAAGCGGCACTTCCGGCTTCCAGCCGACAGCGGAGTCGATCGCCTCGATCCGAGACACATACCAAGGCTGATCGCCCGGCCGCCAATCGTCAAAGCTGAACGAAGGCGCTGTTCCGCGCATTTGCCCAATCTCCCCGATCAGCTCCAGCAGGCTGATCGCGTTGTCGGCTCCGCCTCCGAGATTGAAGACGCGCCCGCGAGCGGCCGACATGTTGTCGAGAATCGCAATCCATGCCCGCGCCGCATCGGAGACGTGTAGGGCATCTCTTACCTGCAAGCCGTCCCCAAAGATCGTGAGCGGCTCGCCTAGGATGGAGCGCAGCATGAAATGGGCCAGCCAACCCTGGTCCTCGGTGCCGAATTGCCGGGGTCCATAGATGCAGCTCATGCGCAGCACTGCCGTATTCAGGCCGTACACTCGCGCGTAATCGCGCACATACTGGTCGGCGGCTCCCTTTGAGCATCCATACGGACTGTAGAAATCAAGCGGGGCCTCTTCGGTCACACCTGCCCCAAGCCGCGGATCGGAGGGAACATGACGCCGACCGACCTGCTTGATCTGGTCGTCGGTCACCAGGCGCCCATAGACCTTGTTGGTCGAGGCGAAAATCATCGGAGCCGAAGGATTGTGCAGGCGAACTGCTTCCAGAACGTTGAGCGTGCCGCGTGCGTTGATTTCGAAATCCTCGACGGGATCCAGCAGACTTCCTGTCACCGCCACCTGCGCCGCCAAATGCAGTACCGCGCCCGCCGCGCGGACCGCCTCAATAACCGAAATGGAGTCGCGAACGTCGCCCGTGGCCACCGAAATCAGTTCGCCGTGCCGCGATTTCAGCCACTGGGCATTTTCCCGTACTCCAGCCCGGGACAGATTGTCGAATGCAACAATCCTGTCGCCCCGGGTCGCCAGCGCGTCGGCAAGATTGCAGCCGATGAAGCCGCACCCGCCGGTGATCAGGATCGGTCGGTCGCGATTCTGAGAACCCGTCATGCCACCAATCCTCGGCTTGCGAGTTCTTTGATAGCTCTATCGACCTGGTCATCCGCGATTTGGCCGGCGAGATATTCGGCAAGTTCCTCCAGCCCCTGCGTGAACTCAACGGTCGGTGTGAACCTCAAGATTTCGGCGCTCTTCCGGATGTCCGCAAAGCAGTGCCTGATGTCGCCGGCCCGGTACTTCCCTGTGATCGAAGGCGTCAGATCACGCCGGTTCATGACCTGGGCGAGATCGTCCGCAACCGACAGGATCGATCGGCTCTGGCCCGAACCTATGTTGAACACCTCACCGTCATGTTGAGATTCCAATGCCAGACGGCACGCCTTGGCGACGTCATGAACATGCACGAAATCGCGCCGCTGCAAGCCGTCCTCGAACACCATGGGCGAACGGCCGTTCAGCAGGCGCGCAGCAAAAATCGCCAGCACCCCGGTATACGGATTGGATAACGCCTGCCGCGGGCCATAGACGTTGAAAAAGCGAAGCGCGGCCGTTGGAATGCCGTAGGCCTTGCCGATCATGAGGCAGAGCCGCTCCTGAGCATATTTGTTCAGCGCATAAACCGAACTGAGCGATGGCTGCTTGCTTTCGGGCGTCGGCAACGGAGTCAGATGCCGACCGTTCTCGTCTTCAAGCTCCCATCGGCCGCCGCGCAATTGTTGCGTGCTTCGTTCGGGGGGATTGACCGGCAAGGCCGCCGCATCCTGGCAAAGGCCTTCGCCGTAGATGCTCATCGAGGACGCTACGACCAGTCTCGCGACCGGACGCTTGGCGAGGGCCTCAAGCAAGATCGCCGTACCGACCTCGTTGGTGTGCACATACGAGACCACGTCATACATGCTTTGGCCAACGCCGACAGCAGACGCGAGGTGCAGAACCATATCGGCGCCACGCAATGCGCGGTCGACGGCCACCGGATCAGTGACATCGCCGATAATGAGTTCAGCTTCCGGATCGAGGTAAGCGGGTGGACGCCGCGAGGTCCCGTGCACCTGTGTGCTGAGATTGTCGAGCAGCCTGACCTCATACCCTGCCGCCAAAAGAACGTCTGCGACATGCGAACCGATGAACCCTGCCCCACCTGTGATAAGAACTCGCGCCATTCAATTGCCTTCACTCTGCCAAGCCTGTTGAAGCTGGATCTGGCGCAATGGGATCGCCAGAATGAGAAGGCACGTCGAATGTTGGAGTTTCGCGGGCCGTCTCATCTTTGGAGAAGCCGAGCGAGGTATGTTCGTTCCTCAGCGAAGGTACAAACAACAATTTCGTCTAACATGAATTAATAGCATATGTGACTCCGGCCTAGAACGCGCGGCCGTGCGACGTGGGCCCCATACCGAGATGAGCGGCGACTGACGCACCCACATCGGAAAAGCTGGTACGCGGGCCGACGTCGCAGGACCGATTCCCGCCGGCGACGAGCACAGGCACTTGCTCCCGCGTGTGATCGGTGCCCGTCCAGGTCGGGTCGCAGCCGTGATCCGCGGTGATGATGAGCAAGTCCTCCGCCTTCAGCCTCGGCAACAATTCGCCGAGTCGGCGGTCAAATGCCTCTAGCGCGGTCGCATAGCCGGTCACGTCGCGGCGATGGCCATAAATCGTATCGAAGTCGATGAAATTGGCGAACAATAGGCCGCCGTCCTCCAGGCTGTCGAAGCCTTCCAACGTACGATCAAACAGCGCATCGTTGCCGTTGCCTTTGAGGACGCGACCAGTTCCGCGGTGAGCGAAGATGTCGCCGATCTTGCCGACGGTAACGACATCACGACCCGCAGCCGTTGCGAGATCCAGGATTGTCTGGTCCGGAGGCGGCACCGAATAGTCGCGCCGATTTTGGGTCCTGACGTATCCGGACGACGATCCGCGAAACGGACGAGCGATCACCCGGCCGATATTGTATGGTTCCAGAAGGTCACGTGCGATTTGGCAAACCGAATAGAGCCGATCCAAACCGAATACATCTTCGTGGGCCGCGATTTGAAAGACGCTATCGGCCGAGGTGTAGCAGATCGGTTTGCCCGATCTGACGTGTGCGTCACCCAGCTCCGAGATGATCTCCGTCCCCGACGCATGGGAATTACCCAGGATTCCCGGCAGTTTTGCCCGGTCGCACAGCCGCTTCACCAACTCCTCGGGAAAACAAGGAACAGTGCGCGGAAAGTAACCCCAGTCGAAGCGAACCGGCACGCCAGCGAGTTCCCAATGGCCGGACGGCGTATCCTTTCCCTTGGAAAGCTCAGCAGCGCACCCATGACGGCCTTGCGTCTCGCAAATATCGAGCCCGGGTGGCACCCTGCCGGTCGACAAGCGGCAGGCGTCGCCCAAGCCGAGTTTCGCAAGGTTGGCGACCTGCAAAGACCCCTGTCGCGCGCCGTTGTCGCAGTCGCCGCGCGCGCAGGCTTCGGCAATGTGACCGACAGTATCAGCACCGGCATCGCCATAGATCGATGCGTCTGGAGCCGAGCCGATACCGACCGAGTCCATTACAAGGATAAGGGCGCGCATCGGACTTGCTCGGGTGGAGGAGCCGCGGTCGAACCAGCACGGTTCGGACAATAGCGATCGATCATGCGGGCGCAGAAATCGGCAAACTCCTGCGGCACCAGCGGCGGGCTGGTGTGATGGGGCGCGATGCCGCGATGCTCGGCAGTAAAGCAGAAGGTAACGGTGACATCGAACTCGGCGAGCGCCTCCATCTGCCGGTCAAACCAGTCGAGGGCGTTGGGACGAAAGCTGTCCGCCCAGGAGAGACCCGTTCGGAGGTGGCGCACACCAAGGCGTCGCATCCGTTGCACAGCTTCGCCGAGCCTGTGATCTTCGAAGTGGAACCATTGACACAATCCCAATGTGTTTGCCTCCTCCGCAAACGCATTGAGGCCGAGTTTCGGCGTACCGTCTTCGCGCAGCAGACCCATATGGAAGTGCCTATAGTAGGATGAACCCTCCGCCTCCTTATGGCGGGTGGTCGCCTCCCATGCCGTCGGCAGATCGTAAAGACTGTACCAGTGGATCCGGGGGACTCGACCTCTGAGGAGCTCTGCGGTCCGCTTCAGTCCCCAAGCCTGAACTTCTTCCGCTCCAAAAGATGACACACCGACTTCGGTGATCCACACCGGAACATCAACCATCGCTTCAATCTCGGCGATCTTGCCCGGCCACTCCTGGATCTGCCAGAGATTCCAGTCGAGCGGAAAGCCATGCACCGCAACGGCGTCGACGTGCTCGAGCACGCCGCTCACTTTCATGCAGTTTATGAAACCCGGATCGATCGGGGAAATGCCGCCGAGCACGCGGGTCAGGTTCGGATGAACCGCGTGAATGGCCTTGCCCGCAAGAATCGCCATTTCAGCAAACCTGATCCAACCGGGATCGAGTTCGATATCCCAATGCGATTTGTTGTTGGGCTCGTTCCATATCTTGGCAGCTTCAATCATCCGTCGGTTCTCCGCACCGGATAGACGGCCCCTTCCGGCTGAGGTCGCTTGCCGCGCCGACAGAGATAGACCTCCGGCTCGGGATGAGCGGCGATAACAAAGCCGGAGCTGCGCAGCATGGCCTCCGCGCAGCCGCGGTTCGGGATCCACCAATTCGTCGGATCGTCGGCATAGCGATATTCAATGAAGTGCAATTTTGGGTATTTTTCGCTGTCGAACTGTTCGGTGGTCCAGAAATCATAATCCTGATCGAACTGCGCGGCGGAATCGCTGCCGCGCAACATCGATTGAAACAGCATCATGTCGCCAGCGACGTGTTCGTGAATCAGATCGAGCGCCAGCAGCGGATGGCGCAGATGATAGAGAACGCCCATGAAGATCACGAGGTCGAATGTTTCTCCGAGCTTTCCGACGTCGTAGACCGACAGATTGCGAAACTCGACATCGAGTTCATTGACCTCGGCGGCAAACCGCGCTTGCGCCAGATATTCGTCGCGACTATCGAGTCCAAGCACGCGATCAGCACCGCGACGTTTCATTTCCATCGCGTAAAAACCGGCGTTGCATCCGATATCCAGAACAGTCTTTCCCTCGAGGGATTTGGGTATGATCTCGGAAAAATTGCGCCATTTCACCGCCGGATAGTCGCCGAGAAAATGCGATGGGGCGGTCGGCACACCGTGAAGATTGAGATTGTGGAACCAAGGACCGAGCGCATCGACTTTGCGTCGAATCTCCTCGGTCGAGAGCGAAATGCTATTCATTGACCTGCTCCATTTGCCCGGGCCTTGTATGGGTCTGGGTCCATGGCGATGGCACCGGCGATGGCCTTCGATCTCGCTGGCTGAGGAGCAGCGTCATCGCGGTGCGATAGCCGTGGAGCGTGCCTACATCGACATACGACTCCCCTGCCTTGACGCCGATGGCAGCCCTGCCATTTTCGAGGTAGGCATTGACCAGGGTTCCGAAATACTCATCGCGCCGTTCCGGGGTTTCCCACAGCGCCTTCAGCTCGCGAAATCCGCTCGCCGACATCCTGAACGCCCCCCATACCCAGTGCGACGCCGGAGAGCTGTGCTTCACCTGGATTTCCCTAACCTCGTCGCCTTCCAGCACCACCGCGTCGAAGAATTCGGGATGTTCGACCGGGAAAAGCAGAAATGACAGCGGGACCTCGGGCAACGTGCTCAGCGCGTCCGGGGGAAACCAGATCGTATCCGGCAATCCGACCAATATCGATTCAGTGTCGCCGACCACGCAAGCTGCCCGAAAGATCGCATCACAGAGTCCCTCGGCATTCGGCTGCACGACATAGGCGACCTGGGCGCCGCCATAGCGATCGCCGAAATATTCGAGAATGTCGGATTTGCCCGGCGAAATCACAAAGCAGATCTTGTCGGCGCCGCCGCGGATCATCCGTTCCACCAGATATTCTGACACGGCGCAGGGGCGCTCCACCCCATCTTCCGTTCTGCTTCCGACCGGCAGCAGTTCCTTGGAAAACGCCAGCGGCTGAATTCGGCTACCGCGCCCTGCGGCCGGGATAACGCCCCACATCTCACGCCTCCTCGGCCAGCAACGCCTTGAGCATATTCTGGCGGCCTTTCGAATATGTCTCGATGCAAGAACGATCGGAACGACAATCATGCGGCAGCGGCCGGACCGATCGATGCAGGTCCGGATCGACATGGCCGTCGAGCGCAGCGACGTTTCCTGCGCCAAAACGTTTTCTGAATTCATCGAACGCTCGGCCACCGCTATGGCTCAGCACCAGATCGAAATCACGACATCCGGATGGACCGATGTAGGACACCTGCTCGCTGGCATCGAGCCCGAACATCACGATCTTCACGCCGTCACCTCTCCGTTCACGCACGACACCAGGCCACGCAGACCGTCGAGGCGGATTGTACTGATGCTGGCGGGATCGATTGCAACCGAATGGAAGCGGCTGAGCGGTATCCTAAGATAATACATCAAGGCCGCCCTGATCGGCTCGGCATGGCTGACAATGACGATTGTTCCACTCTGGCCCTTGAGCTGTTCAAGATGTCTGATCACCCTGCGTTGCAATGCGGTCATGCTTTCTCCCCCTGGCGGCCGCGCGCTACCGCGCTTCTCATTCCACTTTCGCCATTTTTTGTCCGATGCAAGATCCGCAAACGCAACACCCGTCCACTGCCCCATGTCGATCTCGTCGAATCCGGGTGCAATCTCCACGACGCAGCCACATCGGTTGGCGATAATCGCGGCTGACTGCAACGCCCGTCGTTGCGGGCTCGACTGCACCGCCAAGGGGGCGGTGCGCCTGATGATCTCAGCCGAGATCGCCATTTGATCACAACCGAGCTCATCCAGTTGCACCCCAGGCATCCGGCCGCACAGGATGCGATCCAGCAGGGCGTGATGACCGTGACGGACGAGATGAATGTGCGTGGTCATCGCGGTGCTCAATCCTCGCCACCGATAAAGCGACGCGTGCGATCGCGCGCTTCATCATCGGTGAATTGCTGGGGTGGAGATTTCATGAAGTAGCTCGAGGGCCCGATCAGGGCGCCGCCCAAGCCGCGATCCATCGCCAATTTGGCACAGCGCACGGCATCGATCACCACTCCCGCCGAGTTTGGCGAGTCCCAGACGTCGAGCTTCAATTCGGCACTGAGCGGAACGCCGCCAAAGGCGGTGCCTTCGAGGCGGATATAGGCCAGCTTGCGGTCTGTCAGCCATGGCACATGGTCGCTCGGACCCACGTGAATGTTGTCCGGCTCGAGCGGCACGTCAAATTGACTGGTCACGGCTTGGGTCTTGGAGATCTTCTTTGACTTCAGCCGCTCACGTTCCAGCATGTTCTTGAAGTCGGCATTTCCACCGACATTCAGCTGATATGTGTGATCGAGCCGAACGCCGCGATCACGAAACAGATTTGCCAGAACACGATGGACGATGGTAGCGCCGACCTGGCTCTTGATGTCGTCACCCAAAAGCGGAAGTCCGGCGTCCTCAAACCTTGAGCGCCATTTGGGATCCGAGGCGATGAAAACGGGAATGCAGTTGACGAAGCCGCAGCCGGCCTCGAGCGCCCGTTCGGCATACCACTCGGTGGCCTTCTGCGAGCCGACCGGCAGATAGGACACCAGGATGTCGGTGCCCGATTGGCTCAACACAGACGTTACATCGGCCTCCTCCTCGTCGGAAATTTCGATGTCCTCGCGAAGATATTGGCCGATGCCGTCCAGCGTTCGTCCGCGTTGCACCTTCACTCCCGTCGGCGCGACATCGGCGAAACGATGCGTATTGTTCGGACTTTCCCAGAGCGCTTCGGCGACATCCTTGCCAACCTTGCCGGCATTGACGTCGAACGCCGCCGAGACTTCGATGTCCCCGACATGATATCCGGCGATGCTGGCATTCATCAGTCCGGGGACCGGCTCGTTCGATTTTGCTTCCTTGTAGTAGGTCAGCCCCTGAACGAGAGAACTGGCACAATTTCCGACCCCTACAATTCCAATGCGTATCTTGCGGGGCGGAAGATGGGGCGCGTGCATGTCAAACCTGCCGATCTACAAAAGGTAAGTTCGTTGTCGCGAACGTGTGATGATGGTGTTCGTTCCTGAGTAGATCGTCGCAACGATCATCATTGGCTGCGGACAGTGAAAAAACTTCGAAACATCTAACCTATGCTAATTGGCCAATGGGCTGACTGGCGACGATTGCGTTGCTTCCGGTTGAGCAAGAAGAAGATGATGATGATGTTACTGTTGTCGTATTGCCCACATCGCGAGCAGGCCGTCCTATTCATCTGATGGAGGTTAGGCGGTCCGTGCAAAAGAGAGCGGCCGGCGCTGCCCTTGCGACGCCGGCGGAGCCGACGGAAACGCCGAGATGCTTCGCTCGAATGCGGTGACCTTGTCTGCCTCACCACCTCCTAGAGACTTCGTGGCGGCGGGCAAACTCGGTTCCCTAGGGAACTTTTGTCCATTCGACAAAACATCCATTGATCGGAACGGCGCTTTGACTGAGGCGTTCGTCTTTGGGGC
>JAQGKC010000047.1 GCA_028290305.1 Bradyrhizobium sp. | reverse complement strand
GCGATGCCTAGCTCGTTTCGCTTTCGGCGGCGTGGCTGCGCCTCGCGTTGCCGAAGGCGAAGCGTGGTGGAGCCTGGCGGGATCGAACCGCCGACCTCGTCAGTGCGAACGACGCGCTCTCCCAGCTGAGCTATGGCCCCTCCGTGACCGCCTCAAGTAAGTTTGACGGCCAGCGATCAGCGTCATTTACAGTCCGCGCCAAGGTCAAGTCAAGAACGCCGAAATCGCCGCTTTTGGCGGGAACTTCCCTTGTTTGCGAGGGGGGGAACCGATATTTAGCGATAAGTCGAATCCGCGACCGAACCCCGCGAGTAAGCCCCACCATGCGTGCCGTTCTCGACATCATTCTTATCGTTTTGGATCTCTATGTCTGGCTGCTGATCGCTTCGGCCATTCTGTCCTGGCTGATCGCCTTCAATGTCGTGAATACGCGCAACCAGTTCGTGGCCGCGGTGGCAGAATTCCTGTACCGCATCACCGAACCGCTGCTGGCGCCGATCCGGTCTTTCATGCCGAATCTCGGCGGTCTCGATATCTCGCCGATCATCCTGATCCTGATCATCATGTTCATCCAGCGGGTAATTACCTATTACATCTACCCCGCCGTATTCTGATCGCGGCATGGATACTCGATGGATACTCGATGGATCCTTGGCGTTATTCCACTGATGGCATCAGTGTCGCGTTGCGGGTAACGCCACGCGGCGGCCGCGACGACATCGACGGACTTGAGACGCTCGCCAATGGCCGCACCGTGGTCAAGGTGCGCGTTCGCGCCATTGCCGAAGGCGGCGAGGCCAATCGCGCGGTGACGGAGCTGCTCGCGAAAGTGCTTGGGGTGCCCAAGGCCAAGGTTCGGCTTCTGTCCGGCACGACATCGCGCCTCAAGCAAATTGCCGTCGACGGCGATCCCGCAAAGCTTGGCGATGCGTTGCGAAGAATAACAGCGGAGAAGCCAGATTAGCGTATTTTCGCAAAAATACACGCAAAACGATTGATTGAGAGCAGACAAAGGATCGAGATGACGGCCCGGATCATCGATGGAAAAGTCATTGCCGCCGAACTTCGCGGCCGTGTTGCCGACGAAGTGGCGCGGGTGAGGCGCGAACATCAATTCACGCCCGGTCTCGCAGTGGTGCTGGTCGGCAGCGATTCCGCCAGCGAAGTGTATGTCCGCAGCAAGCACAAGCAGACCCAGGCCGCCGGCATGGCGTCGTTCGAGCACGTGCTGCCGGCCGATGTCGCGCAGAGCGATTTGCTGGCGCTGATCGCGCAGCTCAATCGCGATCCCGCCGTGCACGGCATTCTGGTGCAACTGCCGCTGCCGAAATCGCTTCACACCGAAACCATCATCAACGCTATCGATCCTGCCAAGGATGTCGACGGGCTGCATCCGAACAATGCCGGGCGGCTCGCTGGCGGGCTCCCCGCTCTGTCGCCATGCACGCCGCTCGGCTGCATTATTTTGACGAAAAGCGTGCACGCGTCGCTCGAAGGCATGAACGCCATCGTCATCGGCCGCTCCAATCTGGTCGGTCGGCCGCTGGTGCAATTGCTGCTGAATGAAAACGCCACGGTGACCATCGCGCATTCGCGCTCGCGCGACCTCGCGCAGTTGTGCGGCCGCGCCGACCTCGTTTACGCTGCCGTAGGCAAGCCTGAAATGGTGCGCGGCGACTGGATCAAACCGGGCGCCACCGTGATCGATGTCGGCATCAACCGGCTGCCGGGTGCTGACGGCAAGACCCGTCTGGTCGGCGATGTCGCCTTTGGTGAGGCGCTGAACGTCGCCGGCGCGATTACGCCGGTGCCCGGCGGGGTCGGTCAAATGACGGTGGCGTGCCTGTTGGTCAACACGCTGCGCGCCGCCTGTGCCATTCACGGCTTGCCGGCGCCGGGGGTGTAAGGCGGGGTAAAGGATTGTCATTCCGGGGCGTGTCGAAGACACGAACCTCAGATGCGCAATTGCGCATCGGGGAATCTCGAGATTCCGGGTTCGATGCTAACGCATCGCCCAGGAATGACGCGCATTGGTTCGCTTCAACGCCTACTTCGCGTTGGCGCGGGCGATGCCTTCCAGAATCAGCCTGTGCGCGTCCTCAGGCCCACCCCATCGCAGCACCTTCACCCATTTTCCGGGTTCGAGATCCTTGTAGTGTTCGAAGAAATGCTGGATCTGCTGTAGCGTAATCTGGGGCAGGTCGCTGTAGGCCTTCACCTTGTCGTAGCGCTGGGTCAGCTTCGATGACGGCACCGCGATGATTTTCTCGTCGCCGCCGGCCTCGTCTTCCATCAGGAGCACGCCGACCGGCCGCACGCTCATGACCGCGCCCGGAACAATCGCGCGGGTGTTCGCCACCAGCACGTCGCAGGGGTCGCCGTCGTTCGACAGCGTGTGCGGAATGAACCCGTAATTCCCGGGATAGCGCATGGCGGTGTAAAGAAACCGATCGACCACCAGCGTGCCGGCTTCCTTGTCCATCTCGTACTTGATCGGCTCACCGCCCACAGGCACTTCGACAATGACGTTGACCTCACGCGGCGGATCAATCCCGATCGAGATGGCGTCAATGCGCATGGATGGCTCCGCAGGACTTCGAAGTTAAGATGGCTTTGATGTGGATTTTAGATCGGAGCGGCGGCGCGGGCCAAGGCCGGTTCAAAGCCGCAGCGGAACTCAATTGGTCCAGGCGAAGGCGACCTTGTCGAGCGACTTGGGTCCGAATTTCTCCGACGAGCGCGCGACCATGCGGCCGCCAAGGGCGCGGTAAAACTCCGTCGCCGGATCGTTGTCGGACAGCGCCCAGATCACCATGCTTTTCAGGCCGCTCTGCAGCAGGTCGCGCCTGGCGGCGGTAAACAGCCGGCGGCCGAAGCCGAGACCCTGAAATTCCGGCCGCAGATAAAGCTCATAGATTTCACCTTCGAAGTGCAGGCTGCGGGCGCGGTTGCGGCCGTAATTGGCATAGCCCGCGACCTTGTCGCCGAACACCAGCACGCTGACGCGGCTTCCCTTGCGGATCGCGCTGTCCCACCATTGTGGGCCGCGGCGGTTGATCAGCTTTTCCAGTTCGGCACCGGGAATGATGCCCTGATAGGCCGAACGCCAGGCTTCGTCATGGGTGGACGCCACCGCGGCTGCATCCGCAGCTTTGGCCGGCCGAACCTCGATCAGGGTTGTGCTCATGATCCAATCAAAGCAAGTCAGCGCGTCGGCTTCAAGGTCCATCATTAATTATCAGTTAACGTGTGGATTTTTTGCATCAGTTTTGACGCCAGGCTGTACCGAAAAAGGACAGCAAGATGCCCAAAGCAGCATTTGGCTGATGGTTGGCAGGGCGCGGCGATCCGGACCGGACTTTCGGCGGGGGCGAATTCACGAAAAAATGCGCTGGATTTGATTCGCCGTAGGTATTCTTCCCGCCTATCCGCTTCCCTCCCTTCCGCCCCGTGTCAGGTAAATTCATGCGATTGTTCAAGGTGTTTTTCGCTCTGGTCGTGCTGGGAACGGCCTGTACGCCGGCCGTATTGGCGCAAGCCCGGTTTGGTGCGCAGGGCGCCGAGGGTCAGCCGAACCGCATGCAACAATGGCTGGTGCCGTCGCCGGATCCGGACATCGCGGCGCATGCGGTGCTGTTTCGCCCCGCCGGCGATGGGCCGTTTCCGCTGGCGCTGATCGCCCACGCCTCGACGCAAAACGTGCTGCGTCGTGCGCAAATGCCGCAGCCCGAATACCGCGCGCTGGCGGCATGGCTGGTCGCGCGGGGCTTTGCCGTGCTGGTGCCGGAACGGCCGGGGCATGGCGCCACCGGCGGAAAATATCTCGAGGACCAGGGCGGCTGCGACGAAGCCAACTATTCCCGCTCGGGCTATGCCACGGCGGACTCGATTAAAGCCGCGCTCGGCTATCTAAACGCACAAGCATTTGTCCGGCAGGCCGGCGCGATCATTATAGGGCATTCGGCCGGCGCCTGGGGCGCGCTGGCGCTGGCCGGCGAGGACCCGAAAGCCGTCTCGATGATCATCGCATTCGCGCCGGGACGCGGCGGCCATGCCAACGACGCCCCCAATCAGGTCTGCGCGCCGCACACGCTGATTTCGTCGGCGGCTGAATTCGGAGAAGATGCGCGGGTGCCGGTGGTCTGGCTGGTGGCGTCTAACGATAGCTACTTCTCGCCCGATCTGTCGCGGCAGATGGCCGATGCGTTTCGCACCGGCGGCGGCAAAGTGGATTTTCGCGTGCTGGCGGCGTCCGGCAGCGAAGGCCACTGGCTGGCGGAGTCCGATGGCGGCGAAAAGATATTTGGCCCCGCGCTGGATAGCGCGATCAAGCCGGTGCTTCCAAAGCCGGTCGCGGCCAAGAAGCGATGACGCCGCGTGCGGCGAATCCCTGGCCGGACGATGACGTGATCCTTTATGACGGCGTGTGCGTGTTCTGCTCGCGCTGGATCCGCTTCGTCGCGGCGCGCGATACGGATCGCCGGTTTCGCTTTACCGCGATTCAGTCGGGCTATGGCCGGCGGCTCGCGCAGGCGTTCGGCATCAATCCGGAAGATCCCGACACCAATGCCGTCGTCCATGGCGGCGTCGCGTATTTCAAATCCGACGCTGCGCTGACGGTATTGGGCGCACTGCCGGGTTGGGGCTGGGTGCGCGTGTTGGGTTCAGTGCCAAAACCGCTTCGCGATGCGGTCTACAATCTCGTCGCGCGGAATCGGTATCGGATTTTCGGGAAGTATGAGGCGTGCTTCATTCCCGATGAAGGGTTGAAGGCGAGGGTGATGGAGTAGGGGAGCGAGTATCTGCCTCGAACAAGGAGGCGAGCGCTCCTATTGATTTCCGTGCCAGCGAACTTTCAAGTCCAATGCTAGAGATCGTCAATTCCCAAGACTTCGACGCAACGCTTTTGGCGAGCGTCAGCGGCATCACAATTGCCGATTCCGGAGTACGCTTTTCGTCAATGGCGACCTTAGGCATTATCAGCTTCCTTGATGCCGCGTTCGATGCAGCGACACTTCTAACCCTAGCTGATTCGCGCGGGTCATCTCGGTTGCTGCAATCGATTCGGCTTCCGAGTATGCTTACTCCGACAAGCCCAGTTGACAGGATGGCCAGGCGTTCCTGAAGCCATTTGATCGCGATCGGAGACGGGCGCGATTCGCCGTTCTCGTATCTAATGACGGTACGCTCTGTTACGCCCAAGAGATCGGCGGTTTCGGCCCGGGATAGCCCCGTTTTGAGCCGAAGGGTTTCAAATTCGACCGAGTGATGCGAGCGGGGCATACAGGCACTTTCGAGGCGACAAAATTGACAACTTGTCAGCGACGCGTCCCAGAGCGTATAAGTGTTCATGGTATGTTCTGTCAAACGACCTAACTCAAACCCCTGATTTCGTCCCTGCCACCGTCTGCCTCGCCGCCCGTTCTCCGCTGTCCCTTGCCCCGTGCGCGGTGGAGAAAAAGTTCGGCGAAGTAGCCTCTCCGGCAAAGAACAAACGATCATCGACAGGGGCTGCGAGCACGGCGCGGGCGCCGGCGTGGCCGGGCAAGGCGTGCGAATAGGAGCCGCGCGCGAACGGGTCATGCGCCCAGCGCGATTCCGACAGCGGCTTTAATTTGCGGCGAAAGTCATTGCCGAGCAGTGCCACGATTTCGTCGATGCTTTGCGCCGCCAGCGCGCCGGGGCCGGCGTCTTCCAGCTCCCGCGCGAAGCGTCCGCCGAAATAGCCTTCGATGCAGGGCTCGCCGAAGGGACGCAGATGATAACTGCCCATCGCGGTGCGCATGGTGGCGCCACGCAGATTGCCGTCCTTGGGCAGCGCTTCGGGTTCGTCCAGCGCCAGCATTACCTTGTCGGCAAGTCCGAGCGGCAGGCCGCGTGCGGCGTCCACTTTCGCCGGCAGCGCGGGATGAAAACGGATCGATTCGTCGGCAATCAGATTGGTCGGCACGGTCACGATCACCTTGCCGGCCGTCAGCGTGCCTTGCGAGGTCTCGATCCGCACGCGCTTGCCGGAATGATCGATCAGCGTCACCCTGCAATTGAGCGCCAGCGGGCAGAGCGCGCCATAGGCCGATATCAGCGCGCCATAGCCGCGCCGCACCCGCCAGTTGATCTCGGTGTCTTCGTACGCTTCCATATCGAGGATCGAAACCTGGTCGAGCTCGCAACCGTTGATGTAGGTCGAGAGCGCATCGATCATCGGGTTCCAGCGATTGCCGGGCTCGAGATAGGTGCTGGCGGCGCTGTCGCGGCCGCTTTTCGCAGCCTCTTCGGCGCGATCGTAGAAGGCATCCAGTGCCCTGGTGAAGTCGGCGCGCTCCTTGATCGGAAATCCGGCGTCAAAGCTCTGCTCGCGCCATGGCGGGCGGGTCTTGTCGATTTCGAACTTCAGGCGCTCGGCGATGGCAACGAACGAGTTCTTGTCGGCGGAATGCAGCCAGCCGCAACCGACATCGAAGGGGATACTTGGCGCGGCCATAACAGTATGGGCGCGTCCGCCAACGCGGTCGCGCGCTTCCAGCACGATTGTAGAGAGACCGGAGTGTTCCAGCGCATGCGCGGCGCCGAGGCCCGCGGCGCCCGCACCGATGATGGCGACATCGACTTCGGAAGGGAGGGACATGCTCTCGGCTCTAGCACGTTCGTTGTTGCGCCTGAAGCCAACCGCGCTACTGGCGTCATCATCCGCGAAAGCGGATGATCCAGTATTCCGCGCCGTTTCGGTTCTACTTCAAGCAGCGGCGATTACTGGATGCCCCGCTTTCGCGGGGCATGACGCATGCACGGGGCTAGATAAATTTACGCCACCGCTTCCTTGGACTTTTCAGCACGCTTGCGTTCGTTGGCGTCGAGGAACTTCTTGCGCAGCCGGATCGACTTCGGTGTCACCTCGACCAGTTCGTCGTCCTCGATATAGGCCAGCGCCTTTTCCAGCGTCATCCGGATCGGCGGCGTCAGGCGCACCGCTTCGTCTTTCGAGGTGGTGCGGATGTTGGTGAGCTGCTTGCCCTTGAGGATGTTGATCTCAAGATCGTTCTCGCGGGTGTGCTCGCCGACGATCATGCCCTTGTAGACCTTCCAGCCTGGCTCGATCATCATCGGGCCGCGGTCTTCCAGCTTGAACATCGCGTAAGCCACAGCCTCGCCCTGGTCGTTGGAGATCAAGACGCCATTGCGGCGGCCCTGGATGTCGCCCTTGTAGGGGGCATAGCCGTGGAATAGGCGGTTCATGATCGCGGTGCCACGGGTGTCGGTCAACAGTTCGCCCTGATAGCCGATCAGGCCGCGGGTCGGCGCGTAGAACACCAGCCGCAGCCGGTTGCCGCCGGAAGGACGCATCTCGATCATCTCGGCCTTGCGTTCGCTCATCTTCTGCACGACGACGCCGGAGTGCTCCTCGTCGACGTCGATCGTGACTTCTTCGATCGGCTCCTGCCACTCGCCGGTGGCGTCATCCTTCTTCAGCACGACGCGCGGCCGCGACACGCTGAGTTCAAAGCCTTCACGGCGCATGGTCTCGATCAGGATCGCGAGCTGCAATTCGCCGCGGCCCGACACTTCCATGGAATCCCTGTCGGCGGCCTCGGTCACGCGCAGCGCGACATTGCCTTCGGCCTCGCGCAGCAGCCTGTCGCGGATCATGCGGCTGGTCACCTTGTCGCCTTCGGTGCCGGCCAGCGGTGAGTTGTTGACGATGAACGACATCGACACCGTCGGCGGATCGATCGGCTGCGCCTTCAGCGGCGTATCGATCGAGGGATCGCAGAAAGTGTCGGCGACGGTGCCCTTGGTGAGGCCGGCAATGGCGACGATGTCGCCGGCTTCCGCCTCCTCGAGCGGCGTGCGCTCGATGCCGCGGAAGGCGATGATCTTGGTGATCCGGCCATTCTCGATCAGCTTGCCATCGCCGCCGAGGACCTTGACGGCCTGGTTGGGCTTGATGGTGCCGGAGGTGATGCGCCCGGTGATGATGCGGCCGAGATAGGGATTGGCCTCGAGAATGGTGCCGATCATGCGGAACGGGCCGTCTTCGACAGTCGGCGGCGCGACGTGGCGCAGGATCAGATCGAACAGCGGCTGCATGCCGGCGTCGTGCGAACCGTCAGGGCTTTCCGCCATCCAGCCCTGCTTGGCCGATCCGTACAGAATCGGAAAATCGAGCTGCTCATCGCTGGCGTCGAGGGCTGCGAACAGATCGAACACATCGTTGATGACTTCGGTCGGCCGCGCGTCGGGACGGTCGACTTTGTTGATGACGACGATTGGTTTCAGCCCGACCTTCAGCGCCTTCGACACCACGAATTTGGTTTGCGGCAGCGGGCCTTCGGCGG
>JAQGKC010000037.1 GCA_028290305.1 Bradyrhizobium sp. | reverse complement strand
GCGCGATTCGCTCGAAAAAACAGGTAGGAGACTGACGAGCGACCCGATCCGGACCTCGTTAGGGCTGCTTCCTTCCGGACCTGACCCGGTTGGCGAGTGGCTCGTCCACCGCCAATCTCCCGGTCCTTATTTGGGGCTAAAAGCACCGGAAAGCAAGCGGGGCGGGAGCGAGTTTGCGAGGCTTGTGCAGAAACGCGGAAAGGCATTAGTTGCCGTCATGCCCGGCCTTGTGCCGGGCATCCACGTCTTCCTTGTGTCGCAACAAGGCAAAAGGTGGATCGCCGGGACAAGCCCGGCCCCTGACGAGGAAATATGCATGCCCTCTGAAGCTCCCGGCTGGTCGCTGCATTCACAGCTCAAAAAAGACACCGTCGACATCGGCGACCTGCCGCTGTGCCGCGTGCTGGTGATCAAGGATGCGCATTTCCCATGGCTGCTGCTGGTGCCGCGCCGCAACGAAGCCGTGGAGATCATCGACCTCGACGAGGTCGAGCAGGCGCAGTTGATGACGGAAATCAGCCGCGTCGCCCGCGCCCTGAAAGAGATCACCAAATGCGACAAGCTGAACATCGCCGCTCTCGGCAATCTGGTGCCGCAACTGCACGTGCATGTCATCGCGCGTCGCAGCAGCGATGTCGCCTGGCCGCGTCCGGTCTGGGGGGTGATGCCGCCGCTCGCCCATGATGCCGAGGAAGTCCAGACTTTCATCAGCGCGCTTCGCCGCAAAATCTGGCTAGGTTCCTGAATCCGAAATTCGCTATGCTGCTGCGCCCTGCCCACCACACCAGGTTGAACTCATGACTGCATTCGATTCGTTTCCACTTGGGCAGCCGGCCTTTGTCACCAATATTCTCGATCGCGCCGCGCACCTGCGCAATGACGATGCGAAACTGATGGCGCTGGAAGGCAAACGCGATTCCCGCGCCTATGTGGTGCATCGCGACTCGCTCGTCATGAATCGGGAGGCGGACGGTCCGCGTGCGCTGCTGACGATCGACGAGGCGCTCAAATACGGCGCCAATCCCGGTACCATCTTCCTGGGTCTGCGCGAGGGTGCGGCGGTCTTCGGCATGGGTATCGCCGCCACGGCGGTGGAGAAATTGCTGACCCGCGACGACGTCGTGGTCACCGAATTGCGCGGCATGGCGATGCAGGGCGTGATTCCGCCGGACCAGCTCTCGGCGATCGCACTGGCGAAGTCGATGGTGAGCTGGCATCAGCGCCACGGCTACTGCGCCAATTGCGGAACCCGAACCGCGATGAAGGAAGGCGGCTGGAAGCGCGAATGCCCCAACTGCAAGGCCGAGCATTTTCCGCGGACCGACCCCGTCGTGATCATGCTGGTGACTTCAGGCGACAAATGCCTGCTGGGACGGCAGAAGCAATTTCCTGCCGGCATGTGGTCGTGTCTTGCAGGGTTCGTCGAGGCGGCGGAAACCATCGAGGACGCCGTTCGACGCGAGATCTTCGAGGAATCCGGAATCCGCTGCACCGACGTCAATTATTATATGACGCAACCCTGGCCCTATCCATCGTCCCTGATGATCGGATGCACCGCGCGCGCCACCAATGAGGATATCATTGTCGACCGCACGGAACTGGAGGACGCACGCTGGTTCGATCGCGCCGAAGCCACCCTAATGTTGAAGCGGGAACATCCCGACGGCCTTGCGGGCCCTCACCCGTTTGCCATTGCCCATCATTTAGTCGGCCGCTGGCTGCAGACAGACCCGCACCCACGCGCATAGCTGGAACCCCTCTCATGGCTCGTCGATTAACAGCGAATATCAGGTTCCGTCAAAGGGCAGGACGGACGTGATGAGCGAACCGATGAACTTTCACACTGCCGCGCCGAAAATCCCTCCGCGCATTCTCTGCATCGGCATGCCGGTGCGAGATTTGACGTTCCGCATCCAGGAGCTGCCGGAGCGCGGCTTCAAGGTGAATGCCAGCCATTTCGACGAAATCTGCGGCGGCAACGCACTCAATGCCGCGATCGGAATCGTCCGCCTCGGGGGCCGCGCTTCGATCTGCGGTCCGATGGGCGATGCCAAGGAAACATCGAGCCGCTACATTTTCGACAAGCTCGCGCATGAAGGCATCGACACCGAGCACATCGTGCGCATGCCGGGCCTGGTGACGCCGATCTCGAACATCATGATCGACCCCAGCGGCGAGCGCACCATCGTGACCTTCCGTGATCCGGAATTGTGGAAAGTCCAGTTGCCCGATACCGACGAACTGCTCGAGGACTGTCACGCCATCCTGACAGAGAACCGTTGCGCGGAATTCTGTACCGATCTCTGTGCCGAGGCACGCCAGCGCGGCATTCCCGTGATCGTTGACGTCGACCGCACGATGTCGATGCGGGAAGGGCTGCTGACCGCGTCATCGCACCTGGTGTTTTCAAGCGAAGCCCTGCAGTCCACCGCGGGCGTCGCTGACGATGCTGAGGCGCTGAAAAAGATTGCCAAGCTGACCCCCTCGTTCCTGGCGGGAACACGGGGTGCGCAAGGCACGCTCTGGCTCGATGAGCATCAGACCCTGCAGCAGACGCCAGCCTTCCCGGTGCATACCGTGGATACGCTGGGCGCGGGGGACGTTTTCCATGGCGCGTTTGCGCTGGCCGTCACCGAACAACAGGATCTGCGGGAGGCGCTGCGGTTCGCTTCCGCCGCCGCAGCGCTGAAATGCACCCGCTTCGGCGGGGCTTTTGCTGCCCCGCAACGTGCTGAAGTTGAAGAACTTTTGACCCAAGGCCAGATCACCAGCCCGACTCGGACCGGCCAATAAATGGGCTTGTATTAGAAGAATTTTCTCTATATCAGGGTTATCCGCCTCGTATATGGAAGAAAGTTCTTCTCATGACCGACCTCGCCGTTCACGTTCTCGAGCCCAACCGTCGCCTCGACGCCATCGACCGCAAGATTCTGACAGTGCTGCAGGACGATGCCTCGCTGTCCGTCGCCGAGATCGGCGACCGGGTCGGGCTGTCATCGACGCCGTGCTGGAAGCGCATCCAGCGGCTGGAAGCCGACGGCATCATCCTGCGCCGGGTGGCACTGGTCGACCAGAACAAGATCGGACTCGGCATCTCCGTGTTCGTCTCGGTGGAAAGCGCCGATCATTCGGAAGCCTGGCTGCGGAAATTCGCCGATGCCGTCAGCGCGATGCCCGAGGTGATGGAATTCTACCGGATGGCGGGCGACGTCGATTACATGTTGCGCGTCGTGGTCGCGGACATGCAGAGCTACGATGTATTCTACAAGAAGCTGATCGGCGCGGTGCCGCTGAAGAATGTCACGTCGCGTTTTGCGATGGAGAAGATCAAGTCGGTCACCGCCTTGCCGGTGCCGGCGGCGTAGCGTCTTTAACGACACGAATAATCTCTGCCGTCATCGCCCGCGAAAGCGGGCGATCCAGTATTCCAGAGCCGTTCGCTGTAAGCAGAGACGTCATGGCGTACTGGATACCCGCTTTCGCGGGTATGACGGAAGCGAGCGTGGTCCGCGCCGTGTCCGAAGTGTCGAGCGCCGCTCAAATCTTCTGATTGTATTCGCCGACCTCGGGATGGGTGCGCAGCACCGAATCCATCGCCTCGAACATGTCGCGCATCCGCTGCTCGCTGACCGGGCTTTCGACCACCACGACCAGTTCGGGCTTGTTGGATGAGGCCCGCACCAGACCCCAGCTGCCGTCCTCGACCGTGACGCGCACGCCGTTGACGGTGACGAGATCGCGGATCGGCTGGCCTGCGACCTTTTCGCCCTTCTTCTGCATCGCCTCGAAATGCTTCACCACGCTGTCGACGATGCCGTATTTGGCCTCGTCCGAGCAGTGCGGCGACATCGTCGGCGACGACCAGGTTTTCGGCAGCGCGTTTTTCAGATCCGCCATTGATTTGCCGGGCGCGCGGTCGAGCATCTCGCAGATCGCGATCGCCGAGATCAGGCCGTCGTCATAGCCGCGGCCGAATGGCTTATTGAAGAAGAAGTGACCGGACTTTTCGAAGCCCGCCAGCGCACCCAACTCGTTGGTGCGGCGCTTCATGTAGGAATGGCCGGTCTTCCAGTAGGTCGTTTTCGCGCCCTGCTTCTGCAACACCGGATCGGTGACGAACAGCCCGGTCGATTTCACGTCAACCACGAACTGCGCGTTTTTGTGGATCGCCGACATGTCGCGCGCCAGCATCACGCCGACCTTGTCCGCGAAAATCTCCTCGCCGGTATTGTCGACCACGCCGCAGCGGTCGCCATCGCCGTCGAAACCCAGTCCCACATCAGCCTTGTGCGCCAGCACCGCGTCGCGGATGGCGTGGAGCATTTCCATGTCTTCGGGGTTGGGATTGTATTTCGGGAAGGTGTAGTCGAGCTCGGTGTCGAGCGGCACTACCTCGCAGCCGATCGCCTCCATCACCTGGGGCGCGAAGGCGCCCGCGGTGCCGTTGCCGCAGGCGACCACGACCTTCAGCTTGCGTTTCAGCTTTGGGCGTTTGGTGAGGTCCGCAATGTAGCGCGCCGGAAAATTTTCGTGAAACTCGTACGAACCACCCACCTTGTTCTTGAAATCGGCGTTGAGCACGATCTCCTTCAGGCGGTTCATCTCGTCGGGACCGAAGGTCAACGGACGATTGGCGCCCATCTTGACGCCGGTCCAGCCATTGTCGTTATGCGACGCCGTCACCATCGCAACACAGGGCACGTCGAGCTCGAATTGGGCAAAATACGCCATCGGGGTCATGCACAGACCGATGTCGTGAACCTTGCAGCCCGACGCCAGCAGACCTGAAATCAGCGCGTATTTGATCGAGGCCGAATAGCCGCGGAAATCATGTCCAGTCACGACCTCCTGTTTGGCGCCGAGTTCCGCGATCAGTGCCCCCAGGCCCATGCCCAGTGCCTGAATGCCCATCAGGTTGATTTCCTTGCCGAACAGCCAGCGGGCGTCGTATTCGCGAAATCCGGTCGCCTTGACCATCGGCTCGGACTCGAAGGCATAGGTATTCGGAACCAGCACGGATTTCGGCTTCGGAAACATTGAGATGGCCTCGCGGGGAAAACGCTGAAAGGAATACACCGCAGCCATAGCGAATGCCGTGGCGCGGCGAAAGGCGGGACAGCCGCTTTGTGACGATTAATTGCGGCGGATTTGGAGGCGTTGCGAACATCGTCATCGGCCGGCTATTTGCTCTGACGCGCTATTTCCTCTTCGATAGTGACCTTCAACGGCGGTAAAGCGTGTTGCACGGTTTCCTGCTGCAGCCATTTGCTTCCACGCAATCGTCGGGTGCCGAGCCTTCAATTCAACCGGCAGGCGCCGTGAAGCCTCGGATATGATCTCCAGACAGCGAGTAACCGCATAGACAGCGCGTACGTCCAGCTTGAACGATTCGCGGTCAAAACCCTCGACGAATTGCGTCGCTAAATCGATGTGATGCAGGATATCACGGAGCGCTCCGTTCGTACGCTCAGAATGCATAAATGGCATCGGCCGTCGCCGCGGGGCGGACATAAGATTTGAGGCCTTCGCGACTCACAACATCGACCGGCTCATCGAAAAGCTTCGCGATATACTCTTTTAGGTCCACGTAATCGAAAACCGTGATGCGGGCGTCCGGATCGATTTCGATCATAATACCGATGTCGCTATCGAGCCGGTTGTCGCCTCTAGCCACCGAGCCAATCAAGGCAGCATGCGTTACCCCACGACCGCGCAGGGCCTTTTCAGAACGTCGTAAGGTCTCAAGGGCTTCAAAGCTATTCATGAACGGAATATAACATGGTCCCGGGCCGACCGGGAGAGGCCAGGACCCGAAAGCTTCTTTAGCAAAGGCTGTCCTGAGCCCTGACTTTCGCCAATCCCTGCTGCCCCTGCTACGCTCGCTCTCGCGAGCATGACGTCAAGACTATTGCTCCAGCACCATCGTGCCGTTGGCGTATTCGAAGCGCTTCAGCTTCGACAGGAACGACAACCCGAGCAGGTTCTCCGACAAGGCTTCGTCGGGCAGCACCATGGCATCGACGTCGCGCACGACCAACCCACCGATATCGACCATGGCGATCCGCATGCGCGCCGCCTTGATGGTGCCGTTGGCGGTGGTGACCGTGGCATTGTAGTCGCCGCGGGAGGGGCGGAGACCGAATCGCGCCGCGGACGTTTCGTTCAACGCGATGACAGATGCACCGGTATCGACCATGAAGCCGATACGCTGGCCGTCGATCCGGCCCTCGGTTTGAAAATGACCGCGCGCGTCGCGCGGGATGCTAAGACTGCGAAGCCCGGTTGGTGCGGCCATCTCAACGGGGGCGGTCTTTCGGGCGGCGGTGTTGGCGAGCGCGGGCGTTATCTTGTCGGCCACCTGCGCCATGAGGGTGCCCAGGCCAACCATGAACGCGGCCAAAATCATAATGTTACGCATCACGCCACTCTCGATCAGAGGACCCGCCGATATCACCACGTCAGCCGCGAAACCGCGACAACCGCGATGGCGAAGGCTGCCATTTTGGCGAAAAGGATGAGGGAAGCGTTAACGGGGCTTTGCGGCGGCCGCGCTTTTGGCGGCCGTTTTCTCACTGTCGATCTGCGAAGCGGACGAAGCCTGCGGACTTTCTTGCTGAATATACCGCTCGAAATCCTCAATCGAGGACACCACGATGGAACAGCCGGCATCGATCAGCGAGGATTTCGCGTGGCCTCCGGTGAGCGTCCCCCACGCGTCGGTGCCGGCGCGGCGCGCGGCCTGGGCATCGAACGGGGTGTCCCCGATCATGGTGGCTGACGCAGCCGGTGTGTTGCCCAGATGATGGAGCGCCAGTTCCACCAGGCCTGGATCGGGCTTTCCCTTCGAAACCTCGTCACCACAAGCGATCGCATCGATAAGGTCGTCGACATCCATCAGGCTGCGGTAGCGTTTCAGTTCGTCGCTTTGACAATCGGTGGCGAGCGCGATGCGCCCGTCTCGCGACTTGATCGCGGCAAACACCGCGCGCACACCGGGAAACGCCCGCACCCGCGGCAGATAGTGCGCGCGATAACGATTGCCCTGCGCGGTCAGGATGTCCTTTCGGGCGTGTTCGTCGAGGCTGGGCACGAGCGTCGCCAGCATCTCGTCGCCATCCATTCCCGACATCCGCTGCAGATCCGCCGCTGGCACCGAAATGCCAGAGTGAGCCAGAGTCTCGTTCCAGCATTGCTGGATATCCGCGACGCAATCGATCAGGGTGCCTTCGACGTCAAAAATATACGCAGCGCTCATTTACCTTCACCCGGCAAGGTTCCGGGAAAGGAACGCACGACGCGCCAAAGGGTTCACTTGAACGACACATTTTTGTCATCCCAAATTCATCCGGAATTGGGCAGCGCGACCCCGGCCATGCGCAAAACCGACGGATCCTGCCGTGAAACTGGACCGAAAAATAAAGACCGCGCTGGACGAAACGCGCCTGCTGATCCTGGGATCGCAGGTGCTGTTTGGTTTTCTGCTCGAAAGCGTTTTCCAGAATGGCTTTGAGACGCTTTCCCGCACCTCCCAGTATCTGGTCTGCGCCGCGCTTACGTTGATGGTGCTGTCGATCGGATGCCTGATTGCGCCATCGATGCAGCATCGTATCGTCGAAGCCGGCCAGTCGACCCTGCGTCTTGAGCGCGCTACGTCCACCTTTGCGGCGTGGAGCCTGCTGCTGTTCATCGTGAGCCTGGGGCTTGGGCTGTTTATCGTATTCGAGCGCGTTTTCGGCCGCGTGACCGGCGCCGCGGTGGGCACCGCCAGCGCTGCACTGGCAGGGCTTTTCTGGTTCGGCCTCACATGGCTGATCGGTGGACGAAGGAGGCGAGGCATGGTTGCTGAATCCGGCACAACGCCGCTTGCGACAAAAATCGAGCAAATGCTGACCGAGGCCCGGGTCATTATTCCCGGCTGTCAGGCCCTGTTGGGATTTCAACTCATCGCCATGCTGACCCATGCATTCGACGAATTGCCGTCGGACGCCAAAATCATGCATGCAGCGGGACTGTGCTCCGTGACGATCGCAACGATCCTGTTAATGACGCCGGCAGCTCTGCATCGGCAATCGTTCGGCGGCGACGATTCAGAGCAGTTCCTGCGCCTCGGCTCGGCCTTCGTGATCGCGGCATCCCTGCCGCTGGCGCTCGGCATCGCCGCTGACGTCTATGTGGTCTTTCTCAAAATTACCCACTCCATCGCAATCACCATTGCGGCAAGCCTGTCGCTGCTGCTGGCGACGTTGCTCTTGTGGTATTTGTATCCCTTGTGGTTGCGCAGGCATCGCACATAAGCCGAGGTGTAAAATCAGGTTCCCCGCGGCTTGACGCGCCGCGTCGGCATCGCGTTCGCCGGATCCTCCGGCCAGGGATGTCTGGGATAACGCCCGCGCAGATCCGAGCGCACCGCCGCATAGCTGCCGCGCCAAAAACCTGGCAGGTCGCGCGTCACCTGCACCGGCCGGTGCGCCGGCGACAATAACTCCAGCACCAGCGGCACCGCGCCTTTCGCAATCGACGGATGGGCGGTGAGCCCGAACAGCTCCTGCAGCCGGACCGCGATGGTCGGTCCTTGCTCGGCCTCGTAATCGATCGGAAGCTGAGTGCCGGTCGGCGCCTCGAAATGCGTCGGCGCCTCGCGCTCCAGCCGCGCGCGCAATTCCCACGGCAGCAGCGTCATCAGCGCATCCGACAGATCGGAGGACGAAAACTCCTTCAGCGAAGTCTTGTCGTAAAGCGCTGGCACCAGCCACGTCTCGCGTTGCACCGAAAGCGTGTCGTCCGACAGATCCGGCCAAGGCTCCCCTTCGGCGGCGCGCAAAAACATCACGCGGTCGCGCCATTGCTTCAGCGGTTTTGACCACGGCAGTTTGTCGATACCAGCGGTAATCAAGCCATCGGCCAGCACCCGCGCGGTCTCCATCGAAGGCGACAGCGCCAATGGCGCTTCCGACAGCGTGATCGCGTGCAGCGTTCGCTTGCGCCGCGCCCGCAACGCCATCGCGCCGCGATCGAAGGAAATCTTGTCCGCGGTCTCGATCTGATCGGCGAACCGCAATTCGATGTCCTCTTGCGTGATCGGCGCTGCCAGCAGAATGCGCCCTTGGGCTGCCGTGCCGGTCAATTCGGCGACCGCAATATGGGGCGCGCGCGCCAGCGCGGAGGCCTGGTCCACCGCGGCGCCGCGCCCGTTCGCAAGCACGAAGCTGCCATTGCCGCGATTGCGCGCAACGCGGTCGGGAAATGCGAATGCAAGCATGACGCCGGTGGAGGGTGAAGTTTGTTCGCTGGGCAGACCCTCGGTGGCCGCCACCTGCGAGGCCCAGCGCTGTGCGAGACTGCGTGCGCTGCTGGCGCGTTGCGAGCGGTCGCGGCGGAATTGATCGAGCCTGACATCGAGATCGACGCTGTCGCCGCCGAGGCCGCGCTCGGTGAGAATGGCGGCAATGTCGGCGGCGTCCTCACCCGCACCCAGGCGATGCGAATCCACGATCATGCGCGCCAGACGCGGCGGCAGCGCCAGCGCGCGCAGGCTCTTGCCTTCCGTCGTGATCCGGCCGTCGCTATCCAGCGCGCCGAGTTCGCGCAGGAGGCTTCGTGCTTCCTTCAGCGCAGGCGCCGGAGGCGAATCGAGAAACGCCAATGTCGTGGGATCGCTGACGCCCCATTGCGCGACGTCGAGCACCAGCGAAGACAAATCGGCGCTGAGGATTTCGGGCTGGGTATAGGCCGCAAGCGACGCGGTCTGCGGTTCGTCCCACAGCCGGTAGCACACCCCGGGCTCGGTGCGACCGGCGCGGCCGCGGCGCTGATCGACCGCGGCGCGCGAGGCGCGCACGGTTTCCAGACGAGTCAGGCCGATATCCGGCTCATAGCGCGGCACCCGGGCCACGCCGGAATCCACCACGATGCGAACACCTTCGATGGTCAGCGAGGTTTCCGCGATCGACGTCGCCAGCACGACCTTGCGCTGGCCCTTGGGCGCCGGCGCGATGGCGCGGTCCTGCACGCCGGCGTCGAGCGCACCGAACAGCGGCACGATTTCAATGGAGGCGTCGTGGACGCGTTCGCCGAGAAAGTTTTGCGTGCGGCGAATTTCCGCCGTGCCCGGCAGGAACGCCAGCACCGAACCGGGATCGGCGCGCAACGCCATGGCGATGGCGTCCGCCATCTGCCGTTCCAGCGGTGCATCGGCCTTGCGGCCGAGATAGCGTGTCTCGACCGGAAAGGCGCGGCCTTCGCTGGCGATGACAGGCGCGTCGCCAAGCAGCTTTGCCACCCGCGCGCCGTCCAGCGTTGCCGACATCACGAGGAGACGCAAATCCTCGCGCAAGCCTGTTTGCGCGTCGCGCGCCAGCGCCAGCCCCAGATCGGCATCGAGCGAACGCTCGTGAAACTCGTCGAACAGCACCGCGGCAACACCAGACAATTCCGGGTCGTCGAGAATCTGCCGCGAGAAGATTCCTTCGGTGACGACTTCGATCCGGGTCGCGCGCGACACCTTCGAGCCGAACCGGACGCGGTAGCCGACGGTTTCACCGACCCGTTCGCCTAATGTCCTGGCCATGCGCTCGGCGCTGGCGCGGGCCGCAATCCGGCGCGGCTCCAGCATGATGATTTTCCCGTTCTTCAGCCACGGCGCATCGAGCAGCACCAGCGGCACCCGCGTGGTCTTGCCGGCACCGGGCGGCGCCACCAGCACGGCGGCGTTGTTACTTGCGAGCGCGCGCCCTAACTCGTCGAGCACCGCGTCGATCGGAAGAGGGGTGTCGAAGCTGCGGGTCACGCGCGTTTATCCGATGCATCCACTTCTCCCTCGCCCCGCTCTTTTGCGGGGAGAGGTGAAGTAACTCAAATCGCTCCGCGGCCGACGCTTTCATAGGTGAAGCCGAGCGCCGCCATGTCCTCGGGGCGGTAGATGTTACGCAGATCGACGATCACGGGCTGCGCCATTTCGCGCTTCAGGCGTTCAAGGTCGAGGGTGCGGTATTGCACCCACTCGGTCACCACAACCATGGCGTCCGCGCCGCGAGTGCATGCATATGGGTCGTCGCAATATTCGATATCGGGCAATTCGCGCCGCGCCTGTTCCATGCCGACCGGATCATGTGCGCGAACCTTCGCACCCATGTCGAGCAGCCCGGTCACCAGCGGTATGGATGGCGCCTCGCGCATGTCGTCGGTGTCGGGCTTGAAGGTGAGGCCGAGCACCGCGATGGTCTTGCCGCGCAGGCTGCCTCCGATTGCGTTCGAAACCTTGCGCGCCATCGCGCGCTTGCGGTTGTCGTTGACCGCCAGCACGGCCTCGACGATCCGCAACGGCACGTCATGATCGAGCGCGATCTTCACCAGCGCGCGGGTGTCTTTCGGGAAGCACGAGCCGCCGAAGCCTGGCCCGGCATGCAGGAATTTCGAGCCGATGCGGTTGTCGAGCCCGATGCCGCGCGCGACTTCCTGCACGTCGGCACCGACCTTTTCGGATAGATCCGCGATTTCGTTGATGAAGGTGATCTTGGTGGCGAGGAACGCGTTGGCCGCGTATTTGATCAATTCCGCGGTGCGCCGCGCCGTAAACATCAGCGGCGCCTGGCTGAGCGACAATGGCCGGTAGATATCGCCAAGCACCTTGCGCGCGCGGTCGTCCGATGTGCCGACCACGATGCGATCCGGAAACTTGAAGTCGCGGATCGCAGCACCCTCGCGCAGGAATTCCGGATTGGAGGCCACCGCCACGTCGGCCGACGGATTGACTTCATGAATCAATCGTTCGACTTCGTCGCCGGTACCGACCGGCACCGTCGATTTGGTGATGACGACCGTGAAGCCACTAAGCGCCCGTGCGATCTCGCGCGCGGCGGTATGAACGTAACTGAGGTCGGCGTGGCCGTCGCCGCGCCGGGACGGCGTGCCGACGGCGATGAACACCGCATCGGCCTCGGCGACCGGCGCGGAAAGGTCGGTGGTAAAATCCAGCCGCCCGGCTTTCACATTGGATGCGACCAGCGCATCGAGGCCCGGTTCGAAAATCGGGATTTCGCCCCGGCGCAAGGCCGCGATCTTGTCGCCGTCCTTGTCCACGCAGGTAACCTGGTGGCCAAAATCCGCGAAACAGGCGCCGGATACCAGCCCCACATAGCCCGTGCCAATCATGGCAATCCGCATGAAACAACCCGCCTGTAATGGTTAACGTCGATCCGATTTGGAGGCGGTCTTAGATCATTTCCGGCGCAGGGGAAACGGCAAGGTTCCAGAAAAACGGCATGTCATTTGTATGAATAAAGGAGAATGAAACCGATCCGGCCGATGATGCCGCCTTGTTGCGCCAAATATGCGCCGAAAAGGACACCGATGACACCAAACGGCACATCTCCCCTCGCCGAGCGTTCCGCGCGGATCGACTGGGTGGACTACGCCAAAGGCATCTGCATCGTCATGGTGGTGATGATGCATTCGGTGCTGGGCGTCGAGGCGGCCGCCGGCCAGACCGGGTTCATGCATCTCGTTGTCATGTTCGCAAAGCCGTTCCGGATGCCCGACTTCTTCCTGATCTCGGGGCTGTTCCTGTCGGTCGTGATTGACCGCGACTGGCGTACTTATCTGGACCGCAAGGTCGTGCACTTCGCGTATTTTTATGTGCTGTGGGTGACGATCCAGTTCGGCTTCAAGGCGCCGGCCTTTGCCGCCGAGACAAGCTGGGCCCATGCCGGCTTCATGTACCTGGAGTCCTTTATCGAACCGTTCGGCACGCTGTGGTTCATCTATCTGCTGCCAATATTCTTCGTCGTCACCAAGGCAATGCGGAAAATCCCGCCGCTGGCCATCTGGGCCGTGGCGGCGCTGCTGGAGATGGTGCACATCGCAACCGGCTGGACCGTGATCGACGAATTTTGCGCGCGCTTCGTTTATTTCTATTCCGGCTATTTGTTTGCCGACTATGTGTTCGCGCTGTCCGACCGCGCGCGGGCGCGGCCCGGTCTGGCGCTTGCGGGACTGGCGCTCTGGGCGTTCATCAACGGCGGCCTGGTGGATTTCGGTTTCAGCGAATTGCCGCTGATCTCGCTCGCACTCGGGCTTTCCGGAGCGTGCGCCATCATCACAATCGGCACGCTACTGGCGCGGGCGCATTGGCTCAATTTCCTGCGCTTTTGCGGCGAGCATTCCATCGTCATCTATCTGGCGTTCTTCCTGCCGATGGCGACGACGCGGACGCTTTTGCTGCACACCGGGTTGATCCACGACATCGGCGCGATTTCGCTTGTCGTCACGGTCGTGGGTGTCGTCGGCGCGCTCGTGCTATGGCGGATCGCGATGGCGGTCGGTGCAAACTTCCTGTTCGAGCGTCCGGCCGCGTTCTGGATCGCGCCGAAGAAACCGCGTACGACGCTGCAGGCGGCGGAGTAGTTTTCGCGCCGCATCTCAATCGATCTTCACGCCATCCTTCATCTGCGCCAGTTTGGCGCGAAACCCTTCGGCATCGCCGAAGTCGGCGAATCCCTGATAATGCGGATGCGGGCCGAGCACCCGGCGGGCGTGCTTGATCGGACACCAGTAGACCTCGGTGCGCGACGCTACCTCGCGCATAAACGCGATTGCGCCATTGCAATAGGAGCAATAGGCGCAATTGATCTTCTCGATGATGTTGAGATAAGCGAGATGGTGGCGGTCGAACACCAGATAATCGCGGCGGCGCACTTTTGGAATCTTGTAAACCGGAAAGCAGATCGCCTGATACGCCATGACCCAGATGTCGAGCAGCACCACCGGAACGATCAATGAATAGATCACCGGCGCGGTCAGCACGATCAGCGGATTGGCGTCGACGAAATAGCGCGACGCCCGCGTCTTGATGGCGCGATGGAGACGCTGGACGTCCTGTTCGAAAATAACCTTGCGGTTCTCGATCCGGAAACGCAATTCTTCCCGCCGCTTGGTCAGTTCGGTCTCGATCTCGGCCTCGACCGATCGCAGCTTCTCCATCAGCACGTCGAGTTGCGCGGTCATGGCTTCGTCCTTTCGGCCCCGGTGGCCGCAGGGGCTCATGGAACAGGCACGGATGCAACCTATTCCGGGCCGCCGTGCGGGCGGCAAAAAACACCGCACATTCCTCCCGAAAGGGTGTCAATCGCCGCAAAAATCCCTAAGTTGCGGCCATGCTGAAAACATCCGAAAAAGCCGCTGCTGTGAAACCTGTTGCCGTCAAGGCCCCCGCGAAAGGCGACCATGTCTTTCTGGTCGACGGTTCCTCCTATATTTTCCGCGCCTATCACGCGCTGCCGCCGCTGAACCGCAAATCCGACGGGCTGCAGGTCAATGCCGTGCTCGGTTTCTGCAATATGCTGTGGAAGCTGTTGCGCGACATGCCGCCGGACAACCGGCCGACGCATCTCGCCATCATCTTCGACAAGTCGGAAATCACCTTCCGCAACAAGCTCTACCCTGCGTACAAGGCGCACCGGCCGCCGGCACCGGACGACCTGATCCCGCAATTTCCGCTGATTCGCGAAGCGGTGCGCGCGTTCGACCTGCCCTGTCTCGAACAGGCCGGTTTCGAGGCCGACGATTTGATCGCGACCTATGTGCGGCTGGCTTGCGAGCGCGGCGCCACCGCGACCATCGTGTCCTCCGACAAGGACCTGATGCAGCTCGTGACCGACTGCGTCACCATGTACGACACCATGAAGGACCGCCGTATCGGCATTGCCGAAGTGATCGAGAAGTTCGGCGTGCCGCCGGAAAAGGTGGTCGAGGTGCAGGCGCTGGCGGGCGATTCGACCGATAACGTGCCCGGTGTGCCCGGGATCGGCGTCAAGACCGCGGCGCAATTGATCGTCGAATACGGCGATCTGGAGACGCTGCTGTTGCGTGCCAGCGAGATCAAGCAGCCGAAGCGGCGCGAGGCGCTAATCGAGAATGCCGAGAAGGCGCGGATCTCGCGGCAACTGGTATTGCTCGACGACAAGGTCGAGCTGGAGGTGCCGCTCGACGAACTCGCGGTGCACGAACCCGACGCGCGCAAGCTGATCGCGTTCTTGAAGGCGATGGAGTTTTCCACCCTCACCCGCCGCGTTGCCGATTATTCGCAGATCGATCCGGCGGATATCGATGCGGATGTGGGAAATAAAAGCGGCAGCGCGAGCGCCCCCTCTCAACCCTCACCTGCGAAAGACAAATCAAGCGGCGCTTCTGGCGATCTTTTTGCAAGCCCCGTGACGGCTCCGCTCCCCAAAACTGGCGGCGACAAGCAAGACAAAGCGGCGAGCGTCAAAGGCACGCCGATTTCGCTCGCCGCCGCGCGCGCGGAAGCCGCACGAAGGCTCCCGGTCGACCGCAACAAATACCAGACCGTCCGCAGCCTTGATGCGCTCAACGCCTGGATTGCGCGGGTGCACGATGTCGGCCATGTCGCCATCGATGCCAAGGCGACTTCGATCGACCCGATGCAGGCCGAGATGTGCGGTATTGCGCTGGCGCTCGGGCCCAACGACGCCTGTTATGTTCCGCTCAGCCACAAGCAATCCGGCGATGGCGCCGGGCTGTTCGCCGCCGGCCTGGCACCGGACCAGATCGAGGCCGGCGAAGCGCTCGCCGCGCTGCGTCCGATCCTAGAATCGGCAGGAATCCTGAAGATCGGCTTCAACATCAAATTCAACGCCGTGATGTTCGCGCAGCATGGCGTGGTCATACGCAACCACGACGACGCGCAGCTGATGTCATATGCGCTTGACGCCGGCCGCAACGCGCACGGGCTCGATGCGCTGGCGGAGCGATGGCTCGGCCATGCCACCATGAGTTACGGCGAGTTGACCGGCAGCGGCAAAAACAAGCTCTCCTTCGATCAGGTCGCAATCGACAGGGCTACAGCCTATTCGGCTGAGGATGCCGATGTGATCCTGAGATTATGGCGCGTGCTCAAGCCGCGGCTGGTCGCCGAACGTATGACATCGGTCTACGAAACATTGGAGCGGCCGCTGATCTCCGTGCTGGCGCGAATGGAACGGCGCGGCATCTCGATCGACCGCCAAGTGCTGTCACGTTTGTCGGGCGATTTTGCCCAGACCGCCGCGCGGGTCGAAGCCGAGATCCAGGAGATCGCGGGCGAGCCGGTCAATGTCGGCAGCCCGAAGCAAATCGGCGACATCCTGTTCGGCAAGATGGGAATACCCGGCGGCAGCAAGACCAAGACCGGTGCGTGGTCGACTTCCGCGCAGATCCTGGATGAGCTCGCCGAGCAAGGTCACGAGTTTCCAAAGAAGATCCTGGAATGGCGGCAGGTGTCGAAACTGAAATCGACCTATACCGACGCGCTGCCGACCTATGTGCATCCGCAGACCCATCGCGTGCACACCACTTACGCGCTGGCGGCGACCACCACCGGGCGG
>JAQGKC010000035.1 GCA_028290305.1 Bradyrhizobium sp. | reverse complement strand
ATGCACTCACGGCATCACGAGTTTCACCTCACCACCATTGTGGGTTCCGCTTTCCAAGTAATCTCGGGCCATTCTCTCAATCTGCGCCCAGTTGGTCAGAAGATACTTCTTCGCCTGCACTTGGGTGAGGAACTCCGTCTGCAGGCTGCAGGCGAAACGTCCGTTTCCATGCGCGATTTGAAAAGAGACCGACTGCGGTCCTTCTCTGATCTCCTCATGGGTTGGCGGGGTAAATTTACGCATACGCGTTCCTTTGTGAAGCTTTGGCAAGCTTAAGTTCTTGGGAGACCTTGCATATAGGAAATTTTTCGCGCTTTGCCAGCAGATGTCGCTGCGGCCTGGTTCAGGCGCGTTGCAAAGCTAATTTTGCGTGATAGAAGGCCGTCTCACAAAAAAAAGGAACTTGGAATGCCAATTAAGAAGAAAACAGTATCTCGCCGCGCGTGGACATCATCAGACGTACGTGAACTGAAATCACTGGCAAAAAAGAAGACCGGCGTTGCGAAGATATCGAAAGCATTGAAGCGAACGATTGGTGCAACCGCCGTCAAGGCGCATCAGCTAGGTGTGAGTCTCGACACTCGGGCTTAAATCGAACGTGCATAGGTGAGCTTAGAAAATCACCTTGCTCTATTTTGCGCAGTGGGCTTCGCTACAAGCGCATGGTCCTTGGGGAGCCACCGGGCGTATAGACTACTCGCCGCTCTTCATCCACGTGTAGCACCCCTGTCGGGTTATGCCGGCAGGGGTTTGTTTTTGGTGGTGTCCAGCGGGCGACGGCTTAGGCGAACCAACATGGGCTTGTGTTGATTTGGTGAGGAAAATGACCGACACCGAATTCTTCAAACTCGGCGACTTGCACGCCCTCGGAACCTCACTAATTGTCCTGGGGCTTGCGTTCGTACTTAGCGGCTTAGTTTTTATGCTACCGGGTGGTCGCAAGCGTTCCGTGTCGAAAGATCACCAATGACCGGCGAACGATCCAGACAACTAAAAGTCGGCGACCGCGTTTTCTGGCAGAAAGACCTAGCCGACCAGGGCACGGTGACGGAAACAAATTGGGCGGGCGTCACCATCAAGTGGAATGGCCGCGGCGAACAAACGATTTTGCATAACGACATGGGGCAGATTGAGCGGGCGGCGTGAATGCGGCCCCGCGATCAAGGGTGCGGTTGGCAGGCGTCTGACGCATCGTCAAGCTCGCTGAGCCTGACTTCAAGAGGTTGGCGCGCCGCTTCTTGCGCTGACATGCCGGGGCGTCCTCACACCAAATCGACGCTGACCGCCTTACTCTTTCCCGACTTCGGATCCGTACCCATCTCGAACGCGACCACCTTGCCGACGGTGACGTCGTCTCCCTCTATCAAGGCGGTGACATGAAAGAAAACGTCATTGCCGCCGTCGTCCGGTTTGATAAATCCGAACCCCTTATCTTCGTTGAACATCTTGATTTTGCCTTGTGCCATGCTGTCCCCTCGCGTTTCATCGATCCATTTAACTTTGGCCGCGCGGACTGCGCAAGGTCAGATCGGGCATCAATGTAGGCCGCCTCAGTTGGTGGCGACCGATCTTTCGATCGGCTACAGGCATGCGCCAGTTTCTAACATGTGTCTTTGTGGCAACGGCCGCTGTGTTCCTTTGCCGGAACTGCACTTAAGACTCCAAACACAACTAAACTCGGATCATGGTTCAGTCACCGGGGCTGGCGGATCAATTTTTTAAACACCAATCTATTTTGAGCCCGGAGGCTGCAGAGCGACAATGCCTGCGGCCTTTTCATTGGGTGCGCCCACTGATTTCTCAACTCCGGGGCCGTTACTTAGCTCTTCAGCGAACCGCCACGAGGGCGGCTATCGGTCTGGCCCCGGCACGTAGTTGATCGCGCTCCGATATGCGGCGATCGATGCTATTTTTCATGATTTCGAGACGCGTCCCGATGCGCCCCTTTTCCAGCCACATCGCAGTCACTTCGTCCAAGTCCTGCGGACGAGCTGTGGAGGACCAAGCATCAGCTCGCTCAATCGCGGCTTGGAACGCAGTAACGCCTTGAATGCCCTTTGCAGATGCAAAGGCAGCGACTTGTTTGCGGGACAAGTCGTCCAAGGCGACTACCTTGAACCTTGGACTTACCTCTTCGTTCTTTTCCTCGATCTCTAAGATTTCATCGAAGTCATCGGGATCCTCGCGGTCAGGTTGGAGCAATTCAAAAATTGGTTCGGGAGCCACAGCCTTCGTTTGCGGCGGAAAGCCAATATGCTTTTCGCATAGTTCGAGGTCGGTTTTCGGCCGCCATGCATGAGTTCGCCCCGTCAGTACTATCGTCAGGCGGCTTTTGGCATTATTGATAAGCTTGCCTAGCTTCCTGATCGCTCGTTCGAAGTCGTGCGGACTTTTCAGCCTCGCTTCATCAACGGAATCGAGCAATAGCCAGCCGGCATTCGCCGGAAGCGAGCCATTTCTCGAACTCTTCCATCGTGCCAACCTCGAAGCAACGTCAAAGTCATCTGGAATCAGTTCAAGCCGAACGAAAAATGCAGGTTCAGCTGCGGCTCGCAATCGCATTGCGAGGTGTCTGATCTCCTGCGTTTTACCAGACCCAGCCTCGGAGAGGACAACGGTGCGGGGATTTTTAAGAACATCGGCCCATGTCAGTTGGCTTCTGACACGGAAGACCTGCGACAAATCCACATCGTCGCTCTGTCCTGCATGTTCGGACAACTCGTGGAACGTGCGATTGAGTTCGATGAAATCCTAATCGGGCGTATAAATCGGCACAGAAAGTCTCTTCTTATATTGTTGGCTTGCGGATTCAAGTTAGCACAACCATGCACCCCAATTGCATCCATTAATTGCATCGGTCGAAAACGCGTCGCCTGCCATGCGGGCAAAGCGCGCCAGCGAGAGCGCCTGAGGGGCGATCGAGACCCGTCCTTTTAGGATACCGCAACGTCTCCGCCGCACTGGCATGGCCCTCAGGGGCCGCGCTAGTCCCGCTAACGCGGTTCGCTACGAGCGTCCCGAGCTATGTGACCAATATCGCCGCTCGGTTTCGCGCGGGCATGTGCTGGGAGCGTCACCGGCAATGGGAGGTCGATCATATCAAGCCGTTATCATCGGCCAATACGCTGAACGAATTGATCGGACTTTGCCATTACAGGAACCTTCAGCCTCTTTGGCGAAGCGAGAACTTAAGAAAGGGCGGGGCCTAGTGCCCCGTCCTCAAACACGGCCACGCATCTGTCTTTGTTCGGTTGAGACCACTGTTTGGAAATCAGTTCGCCTGCTGAAATAAGACAGTGAGTCCGTCGTAACTGAACCTCGGCAGGCTTGATCGTATGCTCCATCGCGCCGAGCCGACTTTCGGGAATTAGATTGCAACCTTGTCATCGGGCTGCAAATGCGCGGAACAGCTTGGCGCACAACGCCGCGTCCGAATCCCCTTACGTGCCAGCGTCGCAATGTCTGCGGAGCTTAGGTCATGCAGAGCATAGACGATTAAATTCAACCGGTGTTCCTCTTGAACTATGAGAGCTTCCACAACTGACAGGTCGGCTTGGAGCTGCATTATTTGTTCAACGGCTGGCGAGCCATCGTCCAAAATGAGTCTTCTAAGAGCGTTGCACAGACGCTCAGCCGGATATGACTCGGCACATTGGCGGCCCTCGCAGCCCGAATAATTTGTTGGTTTACTGTTAGGCCAGGCGGCTGATGGTCGAGTGGCTTACGTTGTAGGACCGAGCGATGTCCGTGAGCACCTCACCTGCCTCCCGGCGAGCGATGGCCTCGCGCCGCTGATGTCCGGTTAACTTTGGTTTTCGGCCCAGGATTACGCCCCTCTCCTTCGCACGCTCGCGCCCCTCGCCAGTCCGGGTCCGGATCAGTTCTCGCTCAAACTCCGCCAATCCTCCCAACACGGTCAGCATTAAACGACCGTGCGCCGTCGTAGTGTCAGCCCACGTATCTCTGAGCGATTTGAAGCCAGCCTCCTTTTCCCCGATAGTTCCCAGCAGGTTCAGAAGATCGCGCGTTGATCGCACCAACCGATCGAGCCGGGTGACGACCAATACGTCGCCTTTCGCGAGAACCGCCACCAGCCTCGCAAGTTGCTTGCGGTCAGACCGAGCACCGCTGATTTTCTCCTGAAATATCTTCTCGCATCTCGCGGCTTTCAGCTCAGTCAATTGGGCCGTCAATGATTGGCCATCGGTGCTTACCCGCGCGTAGCCGTAAACCGCCATATCGCTCTCCATTTCGCACATATAATATGCACAACAACATTACGTTCGGCAATAGCGCCAGCTCCATCGTCTTCAATCACACGTCCAATAACTACGTCTTTGGATCGCCAATTAGCGGGGATGGCTCAGTGATCGCCGAAACCGGAACGACGATCCTCACCGGCGCCAACACCTACACCGGCGGTACGACCATCGCAGCCGGCACGCTCCAGCTCGGCAACGGCGGCACGACCGGCTCGATCATAGGCAACGTGACAATGACAAACAACACGGCGGCAAACAACACGACGTTCGCCTTCAACCGCTCGGACACCTATGGCTTCGGCGGCCTGATCTCCGGCAGCGGCGTGGTGGAGCAAAACGGCACCGGCACCATCACGTTCACGGCCACCAACACCTATTCTGGTGGAACGATCTTGAACGGCGGCACATTGTCAGTTGCAGCCGACGCAAACCTGGGTAGTGCAGCCAGTGCGCTCGCCTTCAATGGCGGCGCCCTGCAGATCACCGGGACAGCTTTCACGTCAACCGCCCGCGTCATCGGTTGGGGCACAAACGGCGGCGGCTTCGACATCGCCGATGCCAACAACACGTTTACGGTGAATCAGGCCATCTTATCGGGGGGCGTGCTGACCAAGGCCGGCGCCGGAACTTTGGTTCTAACAGCGAACGACGACTATGCTGGCACCATGATCGCTGCAGGGACCTTGCAGCTTGGCAATGGCGGCACGACGGGCTCGATCACGCACGACGTCTCGAGCAATGGCACGTTGGCGTTCAACCGGTCGAACGCCTACCAATTCGACGGCGTTATTTCCGGCAGCGGCGGATTGCAGCAGAACGGCAGGGGCACGACGACGCTCACGGCCGATAACGCTTACACCGGCGGAACGACAATCTCGGCAGGAATTCTGCAACTCGGCAACGGCGGCGCCAGCGGATCAATCGTCGGCAATGTGCTTGATAATGCGACGTTGGCGGTCAATCGCTCAGACAGCTTCACCCTCGCGGGCCAAATCTCCGGCACGGGCACGTTCCAGCAACTCGGCACCGGCACCACGATCCTCACCAACGCCAACACGTATGCCGGCGGGACCACGATTGCCGGCGGTACGCTGCGGGTGGAGAACAACGCGGCGCTTGGCACCGGTGCTGTCACCACCACCGGCTCGGTGCTGGATTATGCGAACGGCATTTCCCTTGCCAACCATATCCAGATCGACTCCAATCACACGCAGTTGCAGGTGCTTGCCGGCAATGCGACGCAGGCAGGTATTATTTCCGAGCTGAATGGGCCGCGGCCTCTGGAGAAGATCGGCGCAGGCAGCCTCGTCCTCACCGCAGTGAACACCTATACCGGAACGACCACCGTGAACGGCGGCACGCTCTCGGTCAACGGCTCGATCGCGTCGTCGTCGCTGACCACGATCAACACCGGCGGCACGCTCGGCGGCAACGGCACCGTCGGTGACACCACCATCAACGGCGGCGCGCTGGCGCCGGGCAATTCGATCGGCCTTTTGACCGTGCAGGGCAGCCTGACGTTCACGGCGGCAGCGAGCTACATGGTGGAGGTCTCGCCGTCGAATGCCGACCGCACCAACGTCATGGGCGTGGCGACGCTGGGCGGCGCCACGGTGAACGCTTCGTTCGCGCCGGGAACCTTTGTCGCGAAGCAATACACCATCCTCAATGCCGCCGGCGGCGTCAGCGGCAGCTTCAATGGTCCTGTCAACAGCAATCTGCCAGCGAACTTCAAGTCGAGCCTGAGCTATGACGCCAACGACGTCTTCCTCAATCTCGCACTGGTCTTCGTCGCGCCGCCAACCACTGGCCTGAGCGGCAACCAGCAGCGGGTTGGCAACGCCATCACCGGATTTTTTAACAGTAATAAGAGCATTCCCATGGTGTTCGGCGCGCTGACATCCGGGGGTCTTTCGCAGATTTCCGGCGAGACCGCGACCGGGTCGCAGCAGACCACGTTCGACGCGATGAACCTGTTCATGGGCACGATGACCGATCCGTCCATCGAGGGGCGCGGCGATGGCGTTTCTTCGTCGAGCGGCGCGCCGCAATTCGCCGACGAGAATGACAATGCGAAGCCTCGCACCAAGAGCGAGCGCGACGCCTACGCCGCGATCTATCGCAAGGCGACGGTCATGGCCGATCCGTTCGCGCAGCGCTGGAGCGTGTGGGCTGCGGGCTATGGCGGTTCGCAAACCACCGACGGCAATGCGGCGCTGGGATCGAACAGCGCGACCTCGCGCGTGTTCGGCACCGCCGCCGGCGCCGATTTCCGCTTCTCGCCGTTTACGCTCGCAGGCTTTGCACTGGCGGGCGGCGGCACCAATTTCAGCGTCAATGGATCAGGAAGCGGCCGCTCCGACCTGTTCCAGGCCGGTGCTTTCATTCGCCACACCGTCGGCCCGGCCTACATCTCCGGGGCCCTCGCTTACGGCTGGCAGGATGTCACCACCGACCGTACCGTCACCGCCGCCGGTGCCGATCACTTGCGCGCGGAGTTCAACGCCAACGCATTCTCCGGGCGTGCGGAAGGCGGCTATCGGTTTGTCACGTCGTGGGCCGGCGGCGTCGGCCTCACGCCCTACGCGGCGGCGCAGGTCACCACCTTCGATCTGCCGGCCTATGCGGAAGGCGCGCTGTCAGGCGCCAACACGTTTGCGCTGGCCGATGGTGCCAAGAGCGTCACCGATCCGCGCAGCGAACTCGGCCTGCGCACCGACAAATCCTTTGTCCTATCGAACGGCATCCTCACGCTGCGCGGCCGCGCCGCCTGGGCGCATGATTACGATCCCGACCGCTCGATCGGCGCCACCTTCCAGACGCTGCCGGGCGCCTCGTTCGTCGTCAACGGCGCCGCGCAAGCCTCCAACTCCGCGCTCGTCACGGCGTCGGCCGAAATGAAATGGATGAACGGCTGGTCGGCCGGGGCAACCTTCGAGGGCGAGTTCTCCGATGTCACCGAATCCTACGCCGGCAAGGGCGTCGTGCGCTACGCGTGGTGACTTCCGAGTTTGGCACGTTTGAGACATGCCGACGGACTCTGAGAATGTCTATTTATCGGGGTAGACCGGAAGTGGTCGGCCCAGGGTCAGAACGACGCGATTGACCCAGGCTGTGTGAAAACGACGCTCAATGATATGATTCTCCTGTGATTTGGCGGAGGATTCGATGACGCGCTTTGTCGTTGGCGATGACCGCAGTCAGAGCACGTTATTTCCCGA
>JAQGKC010000498.1 GCA_028290305.1 Bradyrhizobium sp. | reverse complement strand
TGCTACGCCGGCATGCCGGTCTCACCGACTCCGATTTCGACGCGCAGATGGACCGCAAGGCGTGGCCGGCGCTGAAGGAGAAACTGGCGGAGGTTTTCAAGAGCAAGACCCGCGCGGACTGGTGCCAACTCATGGAAGGCACCGACATCTGCTTCGCGCCGATCCTGACCATGGCGGAAGCACCGAAGCATCCGCACAATGCCGCGCGAAAAATCTTCATTGAGCGCCACGGCGTCACCCAGCCCGCACCCGCACCCCGCTTCTCGCGCACGCCATCGACCATCCGCGAGACGGAGACGGCGGATATCGGAGAACTGACGAAAGAGTGGACAGCAGGGAGGTAAAGCCTCTTCCTCGTCCCGGCGAACGCCGGGACCCATAACCACAGGTTTCTGTTGTTGCGCCGAACGGTGACGCCAGCACGCTTAACAAGAACAATGCGTCGTTATGGGTCCCGGCTCAAGGCCGGGACGACGCGAACCTACACCACGTGCTCGACCTTCAGCACGCCGCGGCGTATCTGGTCTTCCTCGATCGATTCGAACAGCGCCTTGAAATTACCCTCGCCGAAACCGTCATCGCCTTTGCGTTGGATGAATTCGAAAAAGATCGGCCCGATCGCATTGGCCGAAAAAATCTGCAACAGCACCTTGGTGTGGTCGCCATCGACGACGCCCTCGCCGTCGATCAGGATGCCGTTTTTTTCCAACCGTGCGATGTCCTCGCCATGCCTGGGTATGCGTGTATCGATCTTCTCGAAATAGGTATCCGGCGGCGGCGGCATGAACGGCAGGCCGGCGGCGCGCAGGTCCTCGATGGCAGAATAGATATCGCGCACCCCGCAGGCGACATGCTGGATGCCTTCGCCGCGATACACATTGAGGTATTCCTCGATCTGGCCGGACTCGCCCGCATCCTCGTTGATCGGGATCCTGATCTTGCCGTCGGGGCTGGTCAGCGCGCGCGAGAACAGTCCCGATGCGCGCCCCTCGACGTCGAAGAAGCGGATCTGGTGAAAGTTGAACAGTTTTTCGTAGAACTCCGCCCAGACATTCATGCGGCCGCGATGAACATTGTGGGTGAGGTGGTCGATATAGAACAGGCCCGCGCCGGCCGGCCGCGGATCGCGCGCGCCAAGCCATTCGAACTCGTCGTCATAGGCCGAGCCCTTGGCGCCGTAGCGGTCGACGAAATAGAGCAGACTGCCGCCGATGCCCTTGATGGCGGGAACGCCGAGCGTTTTCCGCGCCGACGATATCTCGGCGGCTTCCGCGCCGAGCGACAACGCCCGCTCGAAGGCCTGCTTGGCATCGACCACACGAAACGCCATCGACGGTGCGCACGGGCCGTGCGCAACGGCGAAATTGGCGCCATGAGTGCCGGGTTCTTCATTGACGAGATAGTTGACGTCGCCCTGGCGATAAAGCGTGATCATCTTGGTGCGGTGCAGCGCGACCGCCCGATAGCCCATCACCTTGAACAGCGCATGCAGCGCGTCCGGATCGGGATGTGCGTATTCGACGAATTCGAATCCATCGGTGCCCATCGGATTGTCGAGGCTGATGGTGGCTGGCGGCGCGTCGTGCGGAAATGGACCCATGAACGGATCTCCTGAAACTGTGTCCGACAGTCTCTGCCGTCCGACCCACAAAGTGCATGCAAAGCAGAGCCGTTTCAGCTATCGCGATGCATGTTTTGTGCATACATGAGGCTTTCGTGCATGATTGACGTTGACGCTTTCGATTTGAAGATGCTTGCTGCGCTGCAGACCGATGGCCGGCTCACCAACCAGCAGCTAGCGGATCGCATCGGACTCTCGGCTTCGCAATGCTCGCGGCGCCGGATGCGATTGGAGGAGGAAAAGGTAATCACGGGCTATCACGCCGATCTCGCCGCCGACGCTCTCGGTTTCAAGCTGATTGCCTTCATTCAGGTCACGCTCGCGACCCATTCGCCCGACAACGCCAGGAAATTCCGCGCGCTGGTCAACCGCGTCGACGATATCCAGGAAGCCTATTCACTGACGGGCGACGCCGACTATGTGCTGAAGGCCGTGCTGCGCGACCTGAAAAGCCTATCTGACATCGTCAACAACGTACTCGTACCGCATCAAAGCGTTGCGCATGTACGCTCCTCGATCGTGCTGGACCGCCTGAAGGAAAGCTCAAAACTGCCATTGAAGGCGCTGCAGGATTAGCGGGTGGAAATAGCGCGCATGTCTCAAATCGAGGGAGATTCGTCCTTCGAATCGTGCACGCGATTTGCGATGATCAGCGCTGCAACGGGGTGACGGTCCATGGCGCTGCAACTTCGACCGAATTGCGAATATTGCGACAAGGACCTGCCGCCGAATTCGCTCGAAGCGCGCATCTGCTCCTACGAATGCACATTCTGCGCGGACTGCGTCGAGACCAGGATCGAGAATGTATGTCCGAACTGCGGTGGCGGCTTCACGCCGCGGCCGATCCGCCCAGCAAGGGAATGGCGAGCCGGCGCATGCGTCGCGAGGCAGCCGCCCTCGGACAAGCGGGTGCATCTGAAATATACGCTGGATGATATCGCAGCCCATGTCGCCTGGATCAGGGATATTCCGCCGGGGGAGCGCTGACTCTCCCAACACCGTCATTGCGAGCGTAGCAAAGCAATCCAGGACCGCGCAAACGACCTGGATTGCTTCGTCGCTGACGCTCCTCGCAATGACAACGATTTGGCGGGCTCGCGATGACGACTACTCCGCCGGCACAATCGTGCCCTCAACCGCGCCGAAGCCGACACGATAGCCGTCGCCCGGACACCAGCCGCGCATCGTGAGCTGGTCGCCGTCTTCCAGGAACGTGCGCTTGACACCGCCCTGCAGCTCGATCGGCTCCGAACCGTTCCAGCTGATCTCCAGCAGGCTGCCGCGCTGGTGCTTCTCCGGCCCCGAGATCGTGCCGGATCCTAGGAGATCGCCGATATTCATCGCGCAGCCGCTCGATGCGTGGTGCACGAGCTGCTGCACGGACGACCAGTACATGTATTTGAAATTAGTACGGCAGATGGTTTGGGCCTCATTCATCGGCGCCGCCCGCAAGGATATGTCGAGTTCCAGATCGAAATTGTTCGGCTGCGCCTGACGCAGATACGGCAAGGGCACAGGCGTCTGCTCAGGCCCCTGCAGGCGGAACGGCACCATCGCCTCGCGCGTGACGACCCACGGGCTGATCGACGTGGCAAAGGCCTTGGCCTGGAACGGCCCGAGCGGCACATATTCCCATTGCTGGATGTCGCGCGCGCTCCAATCATTCAGCAGCACGAAGCCGAAAATCATCTCTTCCGCCTGCGCCTCGGTCAGCATCTCGCCGATCGGCGACGGCTGGCCGATCACGACGCCCATTTCAAGCTCGAAGTCGAGCCGCTTGCAGGGGGCGAAGCTCGGCGACTCGGCATTCGGCGGCTTCAACTGTCCGCGCGGGCGGCGCACCTTGGTGCCGGACACGACGACGGTGGAGGCGCGGCCGTTGTAGCCGATCGGCATGTGCAGCCAGTTCGGCTGCAGCGCGTTGTCCTTGCCGCGGAACATCACCCCGACATTGGTGGCGTGCTCCTTCGACGAATAGAAATCGGTGTAGCCGGAAACCGCGAACGGCAGGTGCAATTTGACCTCGGTCATCGGCACCAGCGCCCGCTGGCGCAACTCTTCGTCGTCGCGCAATTCCGGATGGTCGTCACGCAACAATTCGCTGATCCGCGCACGGGTCTTCGGCCACACTTTCGGTCCCAGCGCCATGAACCCGTTCAGGGTCGACGCGGCGAACACGGCGGGCTCGATGACATCGATCCGGCAGGCTTGTGCAAGTTCCCAGAGGTCGAGCACATGGTCGCCGATCGCGACACCGACACGCGGCGCCAGCCCCTTCGCCGAGAACACGCCATAGGGGAGGTTCTGGATAGGAAAGTCCGACGTGGCGTCCACCG
>JAQGKC010000471.1 GCA_028290305.1 Bradyrhizobium sp. | reverse complement strand
CTGTGTGTACCGAAAACCTTATCCGAGTTGAAGACGTGATGGAATCGCCTAAGCTGGCGGAATGATCGGGCTGTTCTGTTTCGTTCTGGCCGCCCTGGCCTCGCCATTCAAGTCAAAGTTACGACTTGAAGCCGAGAACACGGTGCTTCGACATCAGCTGATTGTCTTGCGGCGTAAGCTGCATGGTCGCGTCCGGCTCACGAACAATGATCGCTGGTTCCTTATCCAGCTGTATCGTTGGTTTCCATCAATCCTGCAGGTTCTCACAATTATCCGGCCCGAGACGCTCGTGCGATGGCATAGGGCCGGTTTTCGTTGCTACTGGCGTTGGAAGTCCCGCCCATTGGGAGGGCGACCGCAGATCGAAACGGATCTGCGCTCGTTGATCCGGCGGATGAGCGTCGAAAATCCGCTTTGGGGCGCGCCCCGCATTCACGGCGAACTGCTCAAGCTCGGGTTTGAGGTCGCGCAGTCGAGCGTAGCCAAGTACATGGTTAAACGCCGGGCGCCGCCCAGCCAGGGATGGCGGACCTTCTTGCATAACCATGCGCCAGACATTGCCGCCATGGACCTGTTCGTTGTCCCAACTATCGGTTTCGACCTGCTCTATGCCTTCATCATCGTGCGGCTGGATCGCAGAGAACTGGTCTGGATCAGCGTCACAACGCACCCGACCGCGGAATGGGTTGCGCGCCAGATCATACAAGCATTTCCTTGGGATGAGGCTCCGCGCTACCTCATCCGCGATCGCGATCGGATCTACGGCACCGTTGTCACACGCCGACTTCGCGCCATGGGCATCCGAGACAAGCCAATTGCATCAGCCTCGCCGTGGCAGAATGGCATTGCCGAGCGATTGATCGGATCGATCCGGCGCGAGTACTTGGACCACATCATTGTCTTCGGCGAGGCGCATCTGCGCCGGATTCAAAAATCGTACGCCGATTACTACAACTCCGTCAGAACTCATCGGTCTTTGCACAAGGATGCGCCGATTTCTCGTCCGATTCATCAGACCGGAGTCATTCGTTCACAACCCATCCTCGGCGGCCTTCACCATCACTACGTCCGGGTTTGAGTTTTCGGTACACACAACCATAAAAGGCGCTTCTGTGGTTACGCTGGTAACCCGCGCGAGCGAGCCATTTTTATCGGCCGCCATGCTTGGAAATGACGTCCACATCAATGCGCTGGGGGCAATCTTCCCGACGCACGCCGAACTGCAACCGTCCGTGCTCGCGCGGGCTGACCTTGTGGCCGTCGACAATCTCGTGAATACGCAGCAAGCTTCGCGCGAGCTTCGCGAGCACTTTGGCGAAAACAATTCGTGGCACCGGGTGCGCACACTTGGCGAGATGATTGCATCGCGCAGCAAGCGTCCGGTGGGCGCAAGGCTCACAATCTTCAAATCAGTCGGCATGGGGCTTTGTGACCTGGCGATCGCGATCAAGGCATACGAGGCTGCAAAGGCTCAGAATAGGGGCACTGGAATTGATTATCCGGTTCCGGCAGCCTTCCATTGGACCGAAAAACGTCAAGATGTGCATCAGTAGCTGTCCTCCGGCGGACGATGAGTTGGCCCAACAGAGGGGAAGAAGGAAACCATGAGCCGGCTGGTTGCCTTCTCTCATGCGGACCGTCAAGGCTTCGGGATCGTAGAAGGTGAAATCATCTTTGATTGCTCGCTCTCGCCCCCTTTTTTAAACGCGCGCGGGCTCGCGGAGGCTATTGGAAGAGGTGCTCCCGAGGATCTGATCGCGTCAGCAAAAAATGCAACGACGAGGATTCCTCTTGCCGAAGTAAAATTGCTTCCTCCCTTCGTAGACGGAGAAAAATGTCTCTGCGTTGGGTTGAATTTCAAGGAGCACGCGCACGAAGCCGGTTTGCCCATCCCGGCGAGACCTTCTCTGTTTGCACGATTCCCATCCAGCCTGGTCGGACATGGCCAACCTGTGGTGGCGCCATGTTTGTCATCACAGTTTGACTTCGAGGGCGAGCTGGTGGTGATCATCGGCCATTCGGGGCGGCATGTCCCTGAATCACGGGCGATGGATCATGTCTTCGGGTACACAATCATGGCCGAGAACAGTGTGCGCGACTGGCAAAAGCATGCCACCCAAGTGACACCCGGCAAAAATTTCTTTCGTTCTGGTGCACTCGGTCCGTGGTGCACGACTCGCGATGAGTTCGATATTCGAAAAAAATTCACGATCGCAACGCGCCTGAACGGAAGCGTCGTTCAGAATGGTAGTTCTGACGACTTCATCTTCTCCGTCTCGGAAATCATTTCTTATGTGAGTTCTTTTTCGATCTTGCTTCCCGGGGACATGATTGCGCTCGGGACCCCGAGCGGCGTCGGAATGGGGCGGCAGCCGCCTCTTTGGTTGAAACCAGGCGACGTGTTGGAAGTCGAAATTCCAGGAATCGGAATTCTTCGTAATGACGTTATTGCCGAAGGTCCATGACTATGGACTCGCAAAGCCCTTTCACGTGTCGGTGTGCCCGGCTACAAGGCCACCATCGAGCGCGGCGACAACTGTAAGACCGTGTTCGAGCCGGTCTTCCAAGCGGGCCGAGGACGTCCGCGAATCGTTCCAGCGCCCGTTTCCGGTGCGAACCTGCACCATGCACGGGCATCATCACGCTCGACGACGAACTGCTCCTACGAAGCTATGACCCAGCCCGACCCTAATGCGCGCGCCATGGCGTTGCGGAATCGGACATCCGCGCCGGGCGGTCGCGCGGCCCACCCTCGGGCAGAACACCTCGCTCCACTCTTTGTCGCGGTGGGCGCCGCCGGCACGGACGTCGGTCGGCGCAGCTACCAAGACAAGATCTTCGGCAAGGCGGTGTAGAGCTATCAGTTCGGCGACGATTAAGTTTGAGCTGCGCGATGGATTTGGCGATGCACATGCCGCCAGATCGAGAAAGGCGCATAGATCTCGGAGGCAACAGCATCCGCGCCTTTCGCTATTTTCTCAAGGTGGTGCAAGCAGGAAGCCGGCCAGACACAGCGGCTTTGATCGTCAGCTTTCAAGTTCCTGTTCAGTGGACGCCGGCACTCTCCCTTATGATGGAATCCACGAAATCAAGAAACGCTATCACCTTCGCGGGCGGCAATTGCCGTGACGGACGATAGGCATGAAGAGGAAACATCTCGTCGTGCCAGTCGGGAAATAGTTCAACAAGGCGGCCTTTTTCCAGCAGATCGGCGATGCCAAATCCCATCACCTGAGCGATGCCATAACCGGCCAAACAAGCTTCAAGCATCGTTCCCACGTCAGTCAGAGTAATACACCATCGACGGCGGCACAGTTCCGACGGCCTGAGGCGATCCCAATTCGCAAGGCGCCGGAGCGGTTCCTGCAGGTTTCCGACGGCGTCGGCCACGCATATCCTCCAGAAGCTCGCGCGACTGTGTCAGCGAATTTCCAGGACAGAACACCTAGTAGGGCGCGTACTCATAACATTCGGTTCATGGGGCGGTGGATTGGTAGTACCCACCTCATTGCTCCGGAGCCGCAATGCGATGGCCGAAGCTCGGCCCAAGTCGTCAATGCACGGTGTCAGCGATGTGCCTCAGTTTATCGGGATTACGCATGACATAGATGGCGACGACGCCCTCATGCTCGATCTCCAGGGCAGTCGTCTGGAGAATGTCGCCCCGCTCGATGGTGATGAACCCCGGCAGGCCGCTTATAAAGCCATAGCGCACGAGGCGAGACCTGCTCACGGCATAGACAGACGCGAACGTCGCGAACATCCGTATGACGTCAGCGAGCCCGGCGGCCGGCGCCTTCCGAGCCGGCACCTTTCCGCCGCCATCGGCGTAGAGGGTGACGTCCGCCGTGAGCAGCGCGCGCAGGTGCTCCATGTCGCCGTCCCGGGACGCGGCGAAGAAGGCTTCCGCGATCTCGAGGCCCCGTTCCCTCGGCACTGGATAGCGTGGACGGTCTGCACGAACATGGCCACGGGCGCGGCTCGCGAGCTGGCGGCAGGTAGCCGGCTCGCGGCCGATCGTGGCCGCGACTTCCTCGAAGCCGAGGCCGAACACGTCATGAAGCAGGAAGGCAGCGCGCTCCAGCGGCGACAGGCGCTCCAGCGCCATCAGCAAGGGCAAGGTCACGTCGTCGATCTCGTCCTCAGCCGATTCCACAACCGGCTCGGGCAGCCACGGGCCGATGTAGGTCTCGCGCCCACGCCGGACCGACTTGAGCCGGTCCAGGCACAAGCGCGTGACGACCCGGCGCAGAAATGCTTCCGGTTCGCACACCGCGTCTCGGTCGACATCGAGCCAGCGCAAGAAAGCGTCCTGAAGAACGTCCTCCGCCTCCGCGATCGAGCCCAGCATCCTGTACGCAACGCGGACAAGACGCTGGCGCAGCGGATCGAAGACGGCGGCGGCATCTTGGCTCGAGGCGGGTGCCATCAGGCCGCCGCCTTCTTCTCTTCGGCCGGGTGGACCGCACGAAAGCCAATCTTGATCCGGTTCCAGGCGTTGACTTGCGCGATCAACAAGGTGAGCTTCACTTGCTCGTCCTCAGTAAAGTGCTGGCGCAGCGCCTCATAGGCATCGTCCGGCGCATGGGTCTCGGACACCAGCGTCAGAGCCTCGGTCCAGCCCAGCGCGGCTCGCTCTCGGTCGGAGTAAAGCGCGGACTCGCGCCATGCGCTGAGAAGATGGAGCCGGTCCTCGGTCTCTCCGTACTTGCGGGCATCCGTGACGTGATGGTGGATGCAGAAGGCGCATCCGTTGATCTGTGACGCCCGAGTCATGACAAGTTCTCTCAACAAGGGCTCAAGACCATTGGTCTGAATTGTTTTTCCCAGTTCGATCCATGGTTGCATTGCTGCGGGACTGGCGGTGAAGGGGTTCAATCTTGGCGTCATCGTCATCTCCTTGCACTGTTTGTGAAGACATGACGATCGGCCCCTGCACTTTGTGACACGGAGAGCAAGTTTTCTTGGGCGGGGCTTCAGAGACATGTTTGCCTAGCTAGGCGGGCGCTCGTAGAGATTCGAAGGGAGAGCGGCCATTGAAGAGAACCGTTTCATGACGGCCGGCCTCGCGTCAGTCCCGGGTGGACTCCACGTTTTAGGCCCTGCTCATGCGCGATCCGCTGCAGAAGATCTTCAAGCTGTTCCTGCTCCTCGACCGAGAGCGCGCTCAGCAACTCCCTTTTGTGCTCTTGCGCCTGTTTTGCGATGGCCGCGAGTTGGGCCTTACCCGCTCCCGTCAGGGTGATCCGATGTGACCGACGGTCGTGCTCGTCTCGAACGCGCATTACAAGTTCGCGCCGTTCGAGTTCGTCTGCCATTGCAACGAGCCGGCTCGCCGGCATGCCGATAGCTTCCGCCAACTCCCGCTGACTTGAGCCCGGGTTGCGCGCCAGGAAGCGCAACACGCCGACCAGTGCCGGCGTGAGATCGAGGGACTGCATTCTGGCTGCGAATTTCGATGCCGCATGTGCTCCCAACTGCGCCAGCAGGAACGCTGCCTCATCGCGGCCGGTGTCCCTTGGATGATTCCGCTCAGCAACCACCTTGCACCTATCCATTAAACGATGTAATGGTTACACAATGTAATCATTACCGCAGAGATGTAACATGCCAAAAGCCGCTGCTGCTGTCATCCGCGATCAATCGCCGCCTCTGATGCTGCTGGGTATCATCTACGCCATGCTCTTCAACGCTGGGCTCCTCGCGGTCATCCCATTGTTCGCGTCGGGTTCTTTCCCAGTGCCTTCGTCGACCGCCGCCCAGATCGTCGCACTTTTCCGGGCGACCGGAGGGCCGCTGACCATCACGTCAGCGCTTCAGTTCGGGTCGGCGATCCCTCTCGGGTTGTATACGGCGACGGTCGCAAACAGATTTCGGTTCCTCGGGGTACGCGCCGCAGGGGTCAACATCGCCCTGTTCGGCGGCTGGACGACAGCGGCTCTGATGCTCCTTGCAAAATCGGTGATGTGGGCCACGGCGTCGGTCGCTTCGACGGCTAGTGATGAATTGATCCTGGCCCTTTACTGCTTGGGGGGCCCGGGTTTTCGGTGCCTTTCGGCCTTCTCATTGCAGGCATCGCTGTGACCGGCGGCATGTCGCGAAGGCTCCCGAAATGGTTCGCCATCCTGGGTGTCGTGCTCGCGCTCATTGGTGAGCTGAGTTGGCTGTTCTTGATGACGCCCAAAGCGCTGCCCCTGATCCCCCTGGTGCGCTTCCGGGTTCCCCTGGCTGATTGCCGCGGCCTGGCTGCTTCCGAACACGCGCGCTGCCGAATTGGCGGCCTCCGACCACTGACGCCATCGCGTCCACCCCTAACGCCACGCTGAGAAGGAATCTCCAATGAACGACCTGCCTATTGTTCAAGCTTCGGGCCGCCTCGATGGGAAAGTCGCGCTGCTGATTGGCGCAAGTCGCGGCATCGGCGCCGAAACCGCTAAGGTCATCGCACGTTCCGGCGCCAAGGTGGTTCTGGCGGCCCGCGACGAGGATGCGCTCGCCGCCGTTGTCGCGGAGATCCAGGCCGCCGGATGCGAGGCGCGCTTCATGACGGTGGACGTCGGTGATGAGCAGTCCGTCGAGCGCCTCGTTCAATATACCGTAGATCAGTTTGGGCGGCTCGATATCGCCTTCAACAACGCGACCGACGGGCCGAGCCCGAAGCCCCTTGCCGACATGAGTGTCGACGAATTCGACCGGGCCATTCGAACCAACATCCGCGGTACGTTTCTCGGCATGAAGTTTCAGGTCCCGGCTATGCTGGCAGGCGGCGGGGGCTCCATCATTAACATGGCGTCGGTCGCGGGCGTTCAGGGCGTGGCCAACCTCGCGGGTTATGTCACCGGCAAGGCCGGCATTATAGCGCTGACCAAGGTTGCGGCGTTGGATTATGCTGATCACGGCATCCGCGTGAACGTACTCGCGCCGGGGCCGATCCTCACCCATCACCTCGAGGCGGCGGGTGAGCAGGCGCAACGTCAGGCCGCCATGGCGACTCCGATGCGACGCCTGGGCAACTCCGACGAAGTCGCCAGGACAGTCCTGTGGCTGGGTTCCGATGATAGCAGCTTCACCACGGGTGCGACTGTTCCGATCGACGGCGGACAGATGGCCGGAACCAAGCCTGAGCACATGTACCGGCAGGGTCAAAGAATGCCGGATGCGAAGTGAGAAGGGGAGTCACAGGTGCAGGAGTCGTGTAAACCGGAATTGGTCGTAAACAGGCAATCAAAGAAGGCAATGGTGGTCTGTCACCCGGACCCCCATAGCTTCAATCACGCACTTGCCAATGAAGTGCTGAAGCAGGTCGCTGCGGTTGGGGATGTGATAGCCGTCGGATCCGAGATCGCGATCGTCGAAATGTAGGTTACCCATGCAGGGATTATTCTACGATGAACTTCAGATCGGTGCGGTATTCAGCACCGCTCGGGTCACTGTCACCGAGACGGCAATCATTGACTTTGCTTTCGAGTGGGATCCTCAACCCTTTCATGTCGATCGCATCGCAGCGCAAAATAGCGTCTTCGG
>JAQGKC010000470.1 GCA_028290305.1 Bradyrhizobium sp. | reverse complement strand
CCTACCAGGGCTCGCTGATCGACGGCATCGCGGTGCGCTTCGAGGAAGGGCGCATCGTCGAGGCGAAAGCCATCCGCGGCGAGGAGGTCCTAAACAAGGTCCTCGATACCGACGAGGGCGCGCGGCGCCTTGGTGAGGTCGCTCTGGTGCCGCATTCCTCGCCGATTTCGAAAAGCGGGCTGTTGTTCTTCAATACGCTGTTCGACGAGAACGCCGCCTGCCACATCGCACTCGGCCAGTGCTATTCCAAATGCTTCGTCGACGGCACCAAGCTGAAGCCCGAGCAGATTGCAGCGCAGGGCGGCAACCAGAGCCTCATTCACATCGACTGGATGATCGGCTCGGATCAGATCGACATCGACGGCATTCACGCCGATGGCCGGCGCGTGCCTGTTTTCCGCAAGGGCGAGTGGGCCTGACGGGTTCGCGCAGCGCGCTTTGTCGCTATCTGAGGCCGGAGTCGTGGACGTGCAGGTCCACGCCCTTCGGATCCCTGATGGTGGAGACGGCGATCAGCGAAATCACGGACAGAATCGCGATGTAGACGCCTACTCGCCATGACTCTCCGTAGGTTCCGATGATCCATTGCGCGATCGCCGGCGCAAACGCGCCTCCGAGAATGGCGCCGAGCGCGTAACTGATGGAAACGCCCGAGTAGCGAATTTCGGCCGGAAACATTTCGGCGTAGAGCGCCGCTTGCGGCCCATATGAGAGACCCAGTCCAACCGTCAGGCCCAAGGCTCCGACGAAGAACAGGGCCACGCTTTTCGTGTCGATCAGGAACCACATCGGGATGGCCCACAGCGCCATGATGGCATAACCGATCTGAAAGGTGCGCACCCGTCCCAACCAGTCGCCCATCAGGCCACCCAACAGCGTGAACGCGAACCAGCCGATCGCCGCCAGCGTGCTGACCAACAGCAGTTGATCCGACGGCATCTTGAGCGCGTTCAGGCCATAGCTGATGATGAAGGCGATCAGGATGTATCCGGCTGCGTTATTGGCCATGAAAGTGAGCGCCGTGCGTAGGATCTCCGTGCTGTGTCCCCGAAACAGGTCTTTGAGCGGCGCGGAAGACTCCTTGCGACGCTGGTGCATCGCCTTGAACACCGGCGATTCCTCAACCGAACGCCTGATGATGGCGCCGATGACGATCAGCACAATCGAGAACAGGAACGGAATCCGCCAGCCCCATTCCGCCATGGCCTGCTTGCCGAGTGCCGTCGTCAACGCCCACAGCACGCCGGTGGCCAGGATCATGCCGAGCGGCGTGCCGATCTGCGGGAACGAGCCGAAGAAGCTGCGCCTGCCGATCGGAGCATATTCCACCGACATGAGTGCTGCGCCGCCCCATTCGCCGCCCGCCGAGAAGCCCTGAAGAATGCGCAGCAAGATCAGAAGCGCAGGCGCCCATGCACCGATCTGCGTATATGTCGGCAGCACGCCAATCAGCGCCGTTGCCGCCCCCATCAGGATCAGCGTCATCACCAGCACCCCGCGGCGGCCGAATCGGTCACCCATGTGACCGCAGACGATCGCTCCGAGCGGCCGGAACAAAAATGACAGTCCGATGGTGGCGAACGAGATGATCTGCGCCAGCAGAGGATTGTTTTGGGTCATCGGCGTAAAGAACAACGGCACAAACGCCAGCCCAGCCGCCTGGGCATAGACGAAAAAGTCGTACCACTCGATGGTGGTGCCGACCAAGGTCGCGGCCAGGACTTTCTTTTCATCCCAGGTGACGTCGGAGGTGGTGGCGCGCGCAGCGATGGAGCTTTGTACGGACATCTGGGCTTTCAGGGTAAGGGAACAAGAGGAATTCGAAGGGAGCGTTGGCGAGAGCTGCAAACCAAAATCATCGGAAGATCGTCACACGGCAGTGACGGTTCGACGAGCTACCCAAAAACAAGATCGAATGGATGTGGCATGGAACGTCTACCCTCCCTTTGGCTGGCGCGATTTGATGTATTTTTCGCAGCATCGTCTTGCGCGGATTGAAGCAATGGCCGTAAGGAACCTTTAAAAGGTTGTCACTAAGTTGGCACGAAAATTCGCCGCATCGTGTTGAACAATAATCCGATTTTGAACGTATCCGTTTGAGGTTCGTAATGTCTCGCAGCCTTATTGAAACGACCAACCTCGTCGTGAATCTGACGCCGCGACCGATCGAGCCGTCCTGGATCATCGAGGGCAATCCGGTTGCGCAATGGCATGTCCTGTCGCAAAGCGCGGACGGGCTGGCAACGACCATGGTCTGGGAGTGCAGCGAAGGCAAGTTCAACTGGTACTACGATTTCGACGAGACGGTCCTGATCCTCGAAGGCTCGATCGTCCTTGAAAACGATACGATGAGTCCGACCCGCTATGTTGCGGGCGATGTCATCTTCTTCAGGGATGGCGCGCATGCCAAATGGCATGTCGAAGGCCGCGTCCGCAAGCTTGCGTTCTGTCGGAAGACCCAGCCGGTTTGGCTCGGCTTTGCGCTGCGGGTGTTCCTGAAGATCAAGAAAATCCTGACACCGGCCGGCGGACGCCAGGCCGCGAGCCTGATGGGCTCCGGCTAGGCGCTGGTTAGCACAAGCCTCTGCCGGCCGCGGCGCGTCAGGCCGATTTAGCCATCAACTCGCTTTGGCCCTCGCGCACGAAAGCCTCGAATGTCTTCGGCTTTGCGCCGCCGATTTTTTCGATCGCAGCCGTCACCGCGAATCTGGCGTCTCCCGGATTGATGCCGGCTGAGCGGATCGCCCGCCAGAGCGAGGACAGATGCTCGACCGCGTGCTGATTATAACCGCGCGCTAGCGCGTCGCGGCGCCACTCCTCATCCGATATCTCCTCATAGTTCACGTTCTTGCCCAGCACTCGAGCGAAGGTCGCGACGATCTCTCGCAGTGAAATAGTTGAGCCGATCAGCGGATAAAATGCGTTTGCCGGTAGCGATGGGCTGGTGAGGAGACCGGCGGCGACGCGCGCGACATCCTCGCCCGCAACCAGCGGCAGTACGGTGCTTTCGTTGCCCCAGGGCAGCCGGATCGCGCCTTGCGCCGGCAGGCTCTGGCGGACCAGAGAGCCGAGGTTTTCGTAGAACACGGTAGCCCGGATGTGCACCGCGCCGATGTTGGCCCATTCGAAAACCTGTTCGGAAAGATAATTCTGCCGCATGCGAGGGGTGGGAGCATCCACCGATGATTGCAGCATCACCAGATTGACCAGTCGAGATATGCCGGCCTCGCGGGCGGCGACCGCCATCGCCGCGGTCGCATCGAGCAACCCATCCTGCACCGGATAGGCGAAATAGATGGCTGAGGCGCCATGCGCTGCGCGTTGCATCGAGCGGATATCGAGGAAGTCGCCTTCGAAGATTTCGGCACCAAGCGCGCGCAACCGCTCGGAGCGTTCGTCGGTCTTATGGACGAAGGCGCGTACCGGAATCCCGCGCGCGAGCAACATTTCAGATACGTGCCGTCCGGTCTTGCCTTGCCGGCCACCGGCCGCGGAAGTGACGAGAACTGGTTTGGCCATGGCTACACCCTTTCTAATGGCTACACCCCTTCCAGATACCTGTGGATTTCTGCAATGGTACCATACGGCACCGATTGTTTTGAATGTATGGTACTGTTCGGTACCAAGTCAAGAGGGAGATAATGGCGACAAAAAAGTCTTCGAGACCGCGTCCGGCAGCCGCCGAGGAAACCCCGGTCCGTCAGCGCATCCTGGAAGCGGCCTTCTCGGCGTTCATGGAACTTGGCTTTGCCGAGGCCAGCACGCTCGAGATCGCAACACGCGCGCGTGTATCGAAGCGGGAGCTTTACGCGCTGTTCGGCAACAAGCAGGATATGCTGGTGGCCTGCATCAGTGAGCGCGCCAGACGGTTGCAGATACCTGCCGACCTTCCGGAATTGTGCGATCGAGAGACGCTTGCGCGCACTTTGACAACGTTCGGGATGCAACTGTTGCGCGAGACCGGAGATCCCATCGTGGTCGCCGTGTTTCGGTTGGCGATTGCGGAAGCGGTGCGGGCGCCCGAGGTTGCACAAGTGCTCAATGAAAGAGGTGTCGAGGCGAGCCGCGCCGCCCTGCGCGAGATCATGACCGAGGCCCGGTCAGCCGGACTTCTCGGAGGCCGCCCCATAGAGATGGCCGAGCATTTTGCCGGACTGCTCTGGGGCAATCAGATGCTGGTCCTGTTGCTTCATATCGCCGACCAGCCGAGCGCCCGTGAAATCGCACGGCGCGCTGAGGCTGCAACCGCTGCCTTCCTGCGGCTCTACCCGCAGCCGGATAAAGCGCAGAGCCCCGATTGAATATCAGCCAAGTTTCAGCCTGTAGAAATCCGTCGCGGTCTTCGAGAACAGGGCGGTCTTCTCGGCTTCGCTGTATGGCGCGGCGATGCGCTTGAACGCGTTGAAGATCACCCGATAGCTGCATTGGCCCGTGTCCGGCGGAAAGTTGCTTTCGAACATGCCGCGTTCGGGGCCGAAGGCCTCGATGCAGGTTTCGATGTAGGGACGCCACGCCGCGGCGGCGTCTTCCGATGATGGCGGCATCGGGCGCTCGTGAAAATCATATCCGAGCAGCCGCATGGCAAGGCCGCCGAGCTTGACGACGACATTAGGGCATTTCGCGATTTCCTGGATCGACGCCTTCCAGCTGGCGAAAATCTCATTGCGCCGGTTGGCGTAACTGCCGAGGCCGATCGGCCCGCCGCAATGATCGAGCACGATCCTGGTGTCCGGAAAGGCGTGGGCAAGATCGGTCAATTCGCCGATCTGCGGGTGAAACAGCCAGGCGTCGAAGCTCAGGCCCAGCGGCGCGAGGCAGGCGAAGCCCTTACGAAAGGTGGGATCGAGCAACAGGCCTTTCGGCCTCATGGCATAGATGCCGGCGACCTCGGGATCGGCGTCCCATGGCGATGAATGCCGGATGCCGCGGAAGCGGCCGTTGCCGGCGGCGATTTCCGCTTCGAGGACTGGGCGCGCGCCGTCGCCTAGCAACAGATTGACGTGGCTGACGACGCCGGCGCAGATCGCGGCGGGACCATAGCCGCCGCTCGCGCTCATCGCGGCGACGCCATTGGCAAATTCGACTTCGCCGACAGGACGGAACGCCTCGGGGCCGTTGGCGCGGTACATCGAACGGCAATCGACATAGACGGTCGCCACGATATTGTGGCCGGACGCGATGTCGTCCGTGATCTCCTCGATCAAATAACGCTGGCCGCCGCGATCCCACAAATGATGATGAGGGTCGACGATCGGGCGCTCTGGATCGATGATTTCCTCTTTGCGCAGGGCGAGCTAGTCTTCGCGCGGATCGGCATAGAGCCCGCTCTTCGATGCGGCGGCATTACCGGTGGCCATCGATCGCCTCTCCCTGAATTTTGCTATTGTCGAAATCGTTTGAACTTCGTTGTATCAGACTCCGTCGAGAATAATGACTGTCGGCGCACCCGGTAGCGAATCCCGCGAAATCCTCAGGGTTCGCTCGGTCCGCACGTCGATCGCGAACTGCTCGCCGATCTTGCGCATGAATTCGTCGAGTGGGGTCATGAAGCGATGCATCGGCAGCACGACGGAGGCGCGGAGACGCCGCGTGATATCGGCGATGCCGTCGAGCGACATCGTGTAAGTGCCGTCGATCGGCACCATCAAAATGTCGAGCCGGCCGATCGCCGCGAGATGGCTGTCGTCGAGCTTGGTATGCAGATGTCCGAGATGACCAATGCAGAGGCCCGCGACCTCGAATATGAAGATGGAGTTGCCATCCCTGATCATCCCGGTGTTCGAATCGTCGCCGAAATAGCGGCGGATGTCGGTCGTTACGTTGCGGATGAACACGTCGCCGATGCGTTCCGCGATTTTCGCAGGCTGTCCGTCGTCACCCCAGCCGTGCAGCACGTGTTGAATGCGCGGGTCGGGAAACAGTGTGTAGTGCGTGCTGTGGGCGCGATTCATGGTGACGACGTCGGGCAGGCGGCCGATCTGGTAGGCGCCGCTGTAATCGGTCGCGATCCGTACTCCGCCGGGCGTGTCGATATAATAGGTCGAATGGCCCGCATAGGTGATCGCAACCTCGTCGGTCCCAGCGGTGGCCCGGCGAAGGCTGACCGGCGTGGCGCGCGGCGGCGCGTTGGACATCGCCAGACATTCGCTGCGCGGAGCATCCTGGGCGGCAGCCGGCGTGATCAGTGCACCCAGCAAGGCGAGGATGGCGGAAAGCGATCGCAGCATGAATGAGAAGGCCCGTCTCCGATGACGCTGGAAGTGATATTGTATCGCCGAACGCCGGAGGAAACTATCGTGTCTCAATCAACAGACCGTCAGCGCCGCTTTATGCCCGGCCCGGCTTTGTCAGGAGGTCAGCGATGGAATTGACGTCGGTACGATCAGCGCTCGCTCAAGCCGCATCGTCGGCTGCGCCCGCGCGCGCTTCTTCGGTGCAGCGGCTGGAACCACTCCGCCATGTCGATGCCGGCGTTCTCAACATCGCCTATTACGAAGAGGGACCCGCGGACGGTCCGGTCGTGATGCTGATGCATGGCTTTCCCTACGACATCCACAGCTTTGTGGACGTGGCGCCGATGCTTGCCGCGCAGGGTTGCCGCGTCATCGTCCCCTATCTGCGCGGTTACGGTCCAACCCGTTTCCGCGAGAGTGCAACGCCGCGCTCGGGAGAGCAGGCCGCGGTCGGGGCGGACTTGATTGCATTGATGGATGCGATCGGCGTGAAACGCGCCGTGTTGGCAGGCTATGATTGGGGTGGCCGCGCCGCCTGCGTGGCCGCGGCGTTGTGGCCGGATCGCTGCATCGGTCTGGTGTCGGTGAACAGCTATCTGATTCAGAATATCGCGAAGGCCATGGTCCCGGTGAAGCCGGAGCATGAGGTCCCGCTCTGGTACCAATATTATTTTCAACTGGAGCGCGGACGGGCCGGCCTCACCGCCAACCGGCGCGAGATCGCCCGGATATTATGGAAGCAATGGTCGCCGAACTGGCATTTCGACGACGTCACCTTCGAACGGACCGCCGTGGCCCATGACAATACGGACTATGTCGATGTCGTGATCCACAGCTATCGTCACCGCTTCGGCCTGGTCGATGGTGACCCGCAATATGCCGAGCTGCAACGAAGGCTGGCGGCGCTGCCCGCGATTACCGTGCCCACCATCACGTTGGACGGAGGCGGCGACGGCGTTGCCCCCGCGACCGATGGCACCGCGAGCGCGACGAAATTTATCGGCCGCCGCACCCATCGCGTCATCCCGCACGCGGGACATAATCTGCCGCAGGAGGAGCCCGAGACGTTCGCGGGGGCGGTGATGGAGTTGATTAAAGCGTAGCGATGCTGGCTCAGCGCAGACGCGTCAAGACATCCAGGCCAGCAGCTGCGCGGACCCGCCTTGGGCTTCCATCAGCTTCACGGCCTTTTTGTCGAAAGAGACAAAAGTATCCGCGCCCAGCCAGTTTCCTTCATAGGCGATAGCGCCGTCGGCAAAATCACCGCCTGCGTCCAGCAAAGCCAGTCCGGCCTCCGCCGCAGGCCGGTTCACCACGACATTCGCACCATTCATCAGGCGCCGGATCGCTTCGGCGATCTCAGCCGGCGGAATCTTGTAGCCCTGCGATAGTACCCAGACCAGTTCGCAGAGCGCTGGTAACGCCAGCGCGATCACATCTGCTTTTCTCAGCGCTATCTGGGCGGCTTTGCTCTGCTCTGCATGATCTTCGGTCAACGCCCGTACCAGCACGTTGGTATCGATCGTGATCTTCATCGTTTGCCAGCCCACCCTCGGGCCACAATCTCATTCATGTCTTCGATCGACAGGGATCGGCCTTTTCGCTTCGCTTTCAGGAAGCCGAAAGCATCTGAGATATTCCCTGTTGGCCGTGCAGCCTTCACCTCAATTCGGCCGTCGGGAAGCTTGTCCACGGTGATTTTCTCGCCGGGATGGACACCCAGATGCTTCAGCAAATCCTTACGCAGCGTGACTTGTCCCTTGGCGGTAACGGTAAGCGTGCTCATGACGCAGCCTCATGGGTTACGTTATGTCTTATGTAAGGTAAAAGCACCTTACTATCAAGAATCGAATCTACGGAACCCGCGTGAATTATCGTACACGGCCGTGGCGTTCCAACGTGGTGTATCCCGGACAATACGGTTTTGGGAGCCTCGCTTGGCGACGCGCTCGCGCCGCCCCGCGTAATTCAATCGCTTGCGGTCATCCCCGTCGCGGGCTGATCTTCCACGTCACGGCTAGGATGCCTGCGGTCATCAACCCGGTGATACCGGCGATGAGGGGGATCGCCAGCGCCAGCGCCGCGGTGGCGGCCCATCCGATCGAGGAAAAGGCTTCCGCGAAGGTCGCCAGCCGTGACGAGGTCTGGCGGCGGCGAAACTGGCTGCGTTTTGCTTGCACGCGAAACCAGAGCTGGATCGCGGTGGCCGACGTTGCCGCGATCGCGACGCCCAGCGCGGTGATCGCCGCCTGCAGCGGCGAGGCAAATATCAGCGCAACGACCAGCGGCGCGAACGTCACGCCGATCGCGATCAGCACCACCTCGATCTTGGCGCGGGTCACGCGCAGGGGCGATAGCGGCGCGGTCGCCACCAGATCGGCGGCGTCTTCGCCCGATATCGTCAGCCATGCCAGACCGCCGGCGAGTTGGCCTGCCGCCATCACCACGACCGGCGTGATCAGCACAATGGCGGTGGAACTGTCGGCGAAACTCCGCCACAACATCAGCGCCGGCGGCACCAGATACAACAGCTGCATCAGGGTCTGCGACACCAGCCACGGATCGCGCCGCAGCAGCACGAATTCCTTCCAGCGCAGCGCCTGTTGCCGCGACCCCGTGCGAAAGGCGGTCGAGCGGGAGCTTCGATGGGCCGGCGTGGCATGCGCCGAAACGCTGACAGCGGTGTCGGCAAACCGGCTTGAGAAAATCGCCATCACCGCGCCAAGCAGCATGAGGCCGCCAGCCAGGAGCAGCAGCAGCGCTTCGCCATCGCCGAGCGCCGCGCGCGCCGGCCACCAGATGGCGCTGCCGATATCCGGTGCAATAGCGGCTGCGGCATCCGACGTCAGAACCGCGAACCGCGACAGCGTGCCATAGGACAGGATCGCGGCGATCTGCAGCGCGATCACGAAGCCGGCGCCGATGATCGCTGCGAGAATCTGCGCGACCAGCCGGGTCCGGCTCGGGCCGATCAGCCGAAACAGCACGACCGTAACCGCGATCGCAACTGCCGCGGCCGACAAGCCAATCGCGATGACAACGCCGTAGGCTGCGAACCATCGGATGCCGCCGCTGATCACGAGAACGTCGACGAAGGGCGTCGAGAACACCAGCGCCATCGCAACAACGGACAGTGCGATTGCCGCGATGCGCACCGAAAACACGTTGGCCAGCGCGACCGGCGATGACATGATCAGGTCGAGATCGGCACGGGCGTAAAACACCCGCGTCACGGATTCGATCGCCTGCGACAGCATCAAGGCCCATGCCAGGAAGATCGTCGCCGTGATGACGATCAGGCTGGACTTGTCGAGCGGCGCCTGCAGATCCGCAAACCTGCCGATCACGGCGTAGGCCGGCAGGTGCATGATCGCGGCAAAGATGATCAGCCCAATGACCGCGCCGCGTTTTTTCACACGCCGGCCGGCCGTCATCATCGCCAGCCATTCGCGCCACGCCAGCCGGATTTCGTGCCGGGCAAACCAGGTCAGGGCCGCGGAACTCATGCTGCGGCGGCCTCGACATCGACCAGCGCGATGAACATGTCTTCGAGGCTGGTGTCGTTGTGTCCGTTCTGCTGGCGCAGCTCGGCAAGGGTGCCCTCGGCGACAAGCCGTCCCGATGCGATGACGCCGATCCGGTCGGCCATGCGCTCGGCTACTTCCAGAATATGCGTTGTCATGATCACGGTGCAGCCGGCGCGCACGCGATCGCCAAGCAATCCCTTGACGTGACGCGCGGACACGGCGTCGAGACCGGTGAGCGGTTCGTCCAGGATGATCAACCGCGGGTCGTGCACCAATGCGCCTGCCAGCGCCACCTTCTGGCGCATGCCCTTGGAAAATCCTTCGCAGCGCTCGTGCAGATGCGGTTCGAGCCCGAGCGAGACCAGCAGATCGCGCGCGGACGCTTCCGAAATCGTGGGATCGATACCCCAGAGCCCGGCGACGAAGGCGAGGTATTCCAGCGGCGTCAGCTTGTCGTAGATCATCGGCTCGTCCGATACCCACGCGGTGATTTGCTTGGCGGCGATGGGATCGCTGAGGGCATCGATGCCGAGCACCGACACCGAACCGGCATCAGGCCGCAGCAGGCCGACCACCATGCGCAGGGTCGTGGTCTTGCCGGCGCCGTTGGGACCCAGCAGCGCATAGAATTCGCCCGACCGGACGGTGAGATCGAGTGCATCGACCGCGAGGCGATCAAAACGCTTTGTTAACCCTCGCACTTGCAGTGCGGTTGGTTGCACAGCGGGCTTCATGATGTCGGACAATCCAGGTTCCAGGTTCGGATGTGAACCATGGACCCAAGATATTTCGGCGCGGTGAATCGGAGGCGGCAAATGCCATCAATGCCCGCGAGTAACCCGCCTCTCAGAGGCTTTAAAATAATAGCAATTACGTCGTCGTTGGGACTAAGGGCCGCCGCCCAGCGCAACACCGAGGTCTACCGGTTGAAGCGCGGTCGTATTGCAGCGCCAGCTACCGCTATCCGTTTTCTGGAATGCGAATGACTTCTCAATCTTCAATTTGTGCGACACCGATAAACTATCCTTGCTTCCCGGCGATTGCTTGGCTTTCCCCAATTTCAAATCCCAGCACGTGCCCGTGCAGCTCGATGCGATCGGACTGCACACCGCAAACGGAGAGAGGACAATCATTTCAACCTCGGCCGTCACGAGGGCCTCCCGTTCCGCCACCTCGTTGTCAATCTGAAAGACACGACTCACCGACAGGAAATCCCCGCAGGCGTTGGCCGAATGGATTTGCGCGACACACAAATCAACGGCGTCGGCGTCGGGTGAAAGCGAGGGCAGGTGCCGGCCAAAAACTCGTTTGGGGTCGCCCTTGGCTACAACCAGCTCGGCTGTCTTCTCGCTGATATATTCCGCGAGGCAATCCTCGGACGACGACAACTCCTCGAGCGGCACGTTGTCCTTGCCCACTAAATTGCACTTTCGATCCCGAGCTCTGATCCACCGGGCGTATTCGGCGAACGCATCTTTCGCGTCGTCTTCTTTCAGCTTGGCGATGAGTCCGAGAGCGTGGTTGTTGAGTTCCGTCTCTGCGATGGCCAAGGAGGGGTCGCTGCATATCAGCGTTCCTGCCGCCGTATTCGCCGCCAGGCAATCGAAATTCGGATCGACTAATATTGCGATTCTTTCCTCTGTTTCCTTCAATAGACAGTCCCTGACGGGTTTGGCGTCCTGGTTCGAAATGTTTTGCTTGCCAAAAATGCCGCAGCTTGAATTGCGGTCTCTGATCCATTCCGCATTTTCTTCGATTGCAAGGCGGCGATCCGAAAGCCGGCTTAGCCTGCCTTCGATCGCGCTGTTCAGCCTTGTGGCCGCGTCATTGAGTTCGGGATCACCGCAAAATAGTTGCTCTGCGGGGTCTCTGGCTGGCGCGCAGTGATTTTTGTCGAACAACGGAAGCGTTTCGCTGATCGACTGGTCGGAAGCCGGTGTTTCTTCCGCACATGCGGGGTGACCCAGTAAAACCTGGATGGCAACGACAGCCAGCATGATCGCCCGCATCCCTATCTCCGCTCAAAAGGATAAAACAAAATGATAGCGCCGCTATGGTAGCTTCTCGGACGTTGCGGCGAAATGGAATTCTAGACGGCTTTTGCAGTCGTTGTGCCGATATTGGATGCCGGCTGCAGTTCTGATATCATGACGCATATTTTGTAACATTGAACCTGGGTGGGCGCCGGTGCGTCGATTATCAGTGCATGGATTCCGGATAAGATTTGCCTTGCGTCTCGGAGTGGTCCTGGTTTTTGCGTCATGGTTCGGGGCCAGCTTTGCGCAAAAACTGGTCGATCCTAACTCCGTCGCGCCTGAATTCCGCGCGGTTGCCGAAAAGCGGCGCGTCGAGCAAATCAAGCTATTCCAATGCAGTAAGAAGGCCGACGAAGCCAAGGTGTTGCGCAGGGACCGAGCCGCGTTCGTCGGCCAGTGCCTGGACAAGTGACGAAATTCAAACTGCGACGATTGTACCTCACGGCGGTCGCCCGCAACCCACCGGCTTCGGATTCTAGAGCGGGATGGGATTAGGTTTAGTCATATCCGGCGTTGGCGAAGTAATTTGCGCACTCGGTGGATGAGACGGTGTCGAGGATCGGACCGATCGCATTGTAGACGTCCTCGGCGGTTCGCTTT